>NZ_JBNDHY010000061.1:0-26181 GCF_056755315.1 Monashia sp. HAY1-2A | reverse complement strand
TGGCGACGAACCCGCCGAGCGAGTGCCCGACGAGCACGACCGGGCCCCTGACGCCAGCGTGGCGCACGGCCTCGTCGACGACCTCCGCGCACCGACCGAGCGTGAAGGCCTCGTCGGCTCGCCGGCCGTGCCCGGGCAGGTCGACGAGCCACACCCCGACGTGCGGCCGGAGCAGGGACAGCTGCGGCGCCCACTGCGTGCTCGACAGCCGGGACCCGTGGACGAGGACGACCTGCGGTCGGGGCGGCGCGGCGGGCACAGGCCGAGAATGCCACGATGGCCCGGTGCGCCACCTCATCACCGCCAGCGACCTCGCCCACGAGATCGAGGACGTCGTCGTCCTCGACGTCCGCTGGGCCCTGACCGCCGGCCGCGACGCCGCCGAGGGACCGGTGGGCCGGCCGGCCTACGCGGCAGGCCACGTGCCCGGCGCGTTCTTCGTCGACCTCGACTCCGAGCTCGCCGCCGCCCCCGGAGACGGGGGCCGGCATCCCCTGCCCGACGCGGCGACGCTGGAGCGGCTCGTCCGTCGCTGCGGCATCTCGGCCGGGACCCGGGTGGTCGTCTACGACGGCCGCGACTCGACGGCGGCCGCCCGCGCCTGGTGGGTGCTGCGCTGGGCCGGGATCCCCGACGTGCGCGTCGTCGACGGTGGCTTCGAGGCGTGGCTCGCCGCCGGCCTGCCGGTGAGCACCGAGGAGCCGGCCGACCGGCACGGCGAGGGCACCGTCCACCTCGGCAGCCTCCCGACGCTGGACGCCGACGGCGCCGCCGCGCTCGCCCGCGAGGGGCTGCTCGTCGACGCCCGGGCCACGGAGCGGTATGCCGGCGAGGTCGAGCCCATCGACCCGGTCGCGGGGCACGTCCCCGGGGCGATCACCTCGCCGACGACGGAGTGGGTCGGGGCAGACGGGCGCTTCCGCGAGGACCTCGCCGAGCACTGGGCGCAGGTCGTCGCAGGCCGGCCGGGTGGCCCGGGCGACGCGGACGTCGCCGGCCGCCCCGTCGGCGTGTACTGCGGCTCGGGCGTCACGGCGGCGCACCACGTCCTCGCGCTCGCCGAGATCGGCGTCGACGCGACGCTCTACCCGGGCTCGTGGAGCGAGTGGATCCGCGACCCCTCGCGGCCGGTCGCGACGGGCCGCGTCCCCGGCTGAGGCCCGCCACGCCGCGTCCGGCACGCCGCAGCACGACGTGCCCCGGCTCCGGAGGGTCACACGTCCCGGTCGAGGCGGACGCGAACCCGGGCCAGGGCGCGTTCGGCGGCCCGGCGCACGGAGGGCTCGGGGTCATCGAGCGCCGAGTGCAGCGCGGGAGCGTGCTCGGCCTCGCCGACTGCCCCCAGGACCCTCGCGGCCGCAGCCCTCACGCGCGTCGTGTCGTCCCGGAGGACCAGCGTCGCGCACGCGTTCCCCGCCGCGCCGACCTCCCACCGCGCGGCCACCTTGGCGCACATCTCGCGCACGCGCCACGCCGGGTCGTCCAGCCCCGCAACGACATCGGCGCCACAGAGGTCGTCCCAGACGTGAAGCAGCGTCCGCGCCGCCCAGACGCGCGACCAGTAGACCGTGTCCTCGCCGAGGCGCTCCGGAGAGCCCCAGCCGTCGACGACTCTCCCACCGACCCAGCCGATGTCGGGCAGGTCGGGGTCACCCCAGGCCGCGCGACCGGCGAGCAGGTCCGCACACCATCGGGTGAGGGCCCGGTCACCGAGGGCCTCGGCCGCCGCACCCGCGCGGTCGCGCGGCGACGCTCTCAGCACCGCATCGTCGACCATCACGCCAGTATGGCCGCCGACCGGTGGGCCCCGCCGGTCGCGTCAGCAGCCGACGAGACGCTGCGCGAGCCAGCCCTCGACCTTGTCCAGGGCGACGCGCTCCTGGGCCATCGTGTCGCGCTCGCGGATCGTCACGGCGTGGTCCTCGAGCGTGTCGAAGTCGACCGTGATGCAGAAGGGCGTGCCGATCTCGTCCTGGCGGCGGTACCGCTTGCCGATGGCGCCGGCGTCGTCGAAGTCGACGTTCCAGTGCTGGCGCAGGGTTGCCGCCAGGTCTCGGGCCTTCGGCGACAGGTCGGCGTTGCGCGACAGCGGGAGCACGGCGGCCTTGACCGGCGCGAGGCGCGGGTCGAGGCGCAGCAGGACGCGCTTGTCGACGCCGCCCTTGGTGTTCGGGGCCTCGTCCTCGGCGTAGGCGTCGACGAGGAAGGTCATGAGGGAGCGAGAGAGTCCGGCCGCGGGCTCGATGACGTACGGGGTGTAGCGCTCGCCGGTCTGCTGGTCGAAGTACACGAGGTCGGTACCCGAGTGCTTCGAGTGCGTGCCGAGGTCGAAGTCGGTCCTGTTGGCGATGCCCTCGAGCTCGCCCCACTCGGAGCCGGCGAACCTGAAGCGGTACTCGATGTCGACGGTGCGCGTCGAGTAGTGCGACAGCTTGTCCTTGGGGTGCTCGAAGTGACGCAGGTTGTCCGGGTTGATGCCGAGGTCGGTGTACCAGCGAGTGCGCTCGTCGATCCAGTACTGGTGCCACTCCTCGTCCTCACCGGGCTTGACGAAGAACTCCATCTCCATCTGCTCGAACTCGCGGGTGCGGAAGATGAAGTTGCCGGGCGTGATCTCGTTGCGGAAGCTCTTGCCGGTCTGGGCGATGCCGAACGGCGGCTTCTTGCGCGAGGCCTGCATGACGTTGAGGAAGTTGACGAAGATGCCCTGCGCCGTCTCCGGCCGCAGGTAGTGCAGGCCGGACTCGTCCTCGATGACGCCGAGGTAGGTCTTGAGCATCATCTGGAAGTCGCGGGGCTCGGTCCACCGGCCCTTGGTGCCGCAGTCGGGGCACACGATGTCGGTCATGGGGACCGAGTCGGGGTCGGCGATGCCCTTCTTCTCCGCGAGCGCCTCCTGCAGGTGGTCCTGACGGCGGCGCCTGTGGCAGTTGAGGCACTCGACGAGCGGGTCGGTGAACGTGCCGACGTGGCCGGAGGCGACCCACGTCTCGCGAGGCAGGATGATCGAGGAGTCGAGCCCGACGACGTCGTCGCGACTGGTCACCATCGACTTCCACCACTGGCGCCGGATGTTCTCCTTGAGCTCGACGCCGAGGGGGCCGTAGTCCCAGGCAGACCGGGTGCCTCCGTAGATCTCACCGCTCGGGAAGACGAAGCCCCTGCGCTTGCAGAGGCTGACGACGGTGTCCACGATGGATGTCTGCTTGGCCATGCGGGACAGGTTATCGGGCCGGCGACGCCCGGTTCTCCACGCGTCCGGGCCACCCGCCCGGGTCCCCTAGGCTCGACGGGTGGCCCTGAGTTTCCGCTCCCGAGTCGAGCACGCGTCCTACCCCCTTCTCGAGCGCCTGTCGAGCGTGCCGCGTCCGGCGACCCTCGGCGCCCTGGCCGTCGTGCTCCTCGCCGGCGTTCTCGCACCCCGCCCGTGGGGCGGGTTCGCGTTCGTCCTGGTGGCGCTGGTACTCGGGTGGTTCCTCTTCCTCACGTGGCAGCGCCTGACGCTGCCCGAGCGCCTCATGCGCAGTGCCGTCCTCCTGCTCGCCCTCGCCGTGGCGGTCGTGCGGGTCGTGCCCGCCTGACGAACTGTTTGACAATGATTCTCACATTGAGAATCATTGTCACATGACCTCGCGCGCTCGCGGCCTCGGCCGCCCCTTCGGCCCCCTCCGCCCCGGCGCCGTCCGCTCCGGCCTGACCGCGCTGTCGGTCGCCGCCCTCGTCGGCCTCGGTGCGGCCGCCTGCGGGAGCGGGAGCGGCTCGGCGGCCGACCCCTCCGGCGCGGTCGTCGCGTCCTTCTACCCGCTGCAGTTCGCCACCCAGCAGATCCTCGGCGGCGGCCGGCAGGTCGCGGTCCTGACCAAGCCGGGCACCGAGCCGCACGACCTCGAGCTGGCCCCGCAGGACCTGGGCACCATGACCAAGGCCCGGCTCGTCGTGTACGCCGACGGCTTCCAGCCCGCCGTCGACGACGCCATGGCCCAGGTCGACCCGTCGCACGTCCTCGACGTCGCCGCGGCCGCCCGGCTGACGCTGCCGGCCACCGAGGACGGTCACGACCACAACGGGACCCAGGACGCGTCGGCCCAGGGCAGCACGCCCACCGACGCCGCCCACGACTCCGGCCACGACTCCGGGGACGGGCACGACCACGCTGCCGACGACCCCCACTTCTGGCTGGACCCGCAGCGCTACGCCGCTGTGGCACGCGCCATCGGCGCCCGCCTCGCGAAGGACGACCCCGCCGACGCGGCCACGTACGAGAAGAACACGGCCGCGTTCGTCGCGAGGCTGACGGCCCTGGACCGCTCCTACCGCACCGGCCTGGCGTCCTGCCGGTCGACCGTCGTCGTGACGAGCCACGCGGCCTTCGGCTACCTCGCCCAGCGGTACGGGCTGGACCAGCACGGCATCGCCGGCATCTCCCCCGAGGCCGAGCCGAGCGCGGCCGGCCTCAAGGCGGTCAGCGACCTCGTCCGCTCCGAGGGCGTCACGACGATCTTCCAGGAGACGCTCGTCGAGCCGCAGCTGGCCGACACGATCGCGCGCAGCACGGGCGCCACCGTCGCCACGCTCGACCCGGTGGAGGGGATCACCGACGCCTCCGCCGGCAGGGACTACTTTGAGGTCATGCGCAGCAACCTCGCGGCCCTCCGGAAGGGTCTGGGGTGCCGGTGAGCGCCGACGTGACCCCGACGAGTCGACGGCCGGCCACCGCGACGGGCGACGGCGCGGACGACGTCGTCATCGACGTCCGTGGCGCGGGGTTCGGCTACGGCGAGCGCACCGTCCTGCGCGGTGCCGACCTCACGGTGCGTCGCGGCGAGATCATCGCCGTCGTCGGGCCCAACGGGTCGGGCAAGTCGACCCTGATGAAGGGCATCCTCGGCCTCAACGAGCGCACCCAGGGCTCGGTGACCCTCTTCGGCGTCGCCGCCGACGACTTCCACGACCGTGCCCGCATCGGCTACGTGCCGCAGCGGCACACGCTGTCGGCGTCGGTGAGCGCGACGGCCGAGGAGATCGTCGAGACCGGGCGCCTGCCGCGTCTCGGCTGGTGGGGCCGGCTGCGGGCCACCGACCGGCAGGTCGTCGCACGCGCGCTCGAGGTCGTGGGCCTCGGCGACCGCGCCGCCACGGAGGTGAGCACGCTCTCGGGTGGGCAGCAGCGTCGCGTCCTCATCGCCCGCGCCCTCGCCGGCCAGCCCGACGTCCTCGTCATGGACGAGCCCACCGCGGGCGTCGACGCCGCGAGCCAGCACGTGCTCGCCGACGTGCTCGAGCGGCTCGTCGATCGCGGCGTCACCATGGTCGTCGTCACCCACGAGCTCGGCGCGCTCGAACGGCTCCTGACGCGGATCGTCGTCGTCGACGCCGGCCGCATCGTCTTCGACGGCACACCCGCGGCCTACGCCGCATCACGCGAGGCCGTGCACCACGAGCACGACAGCCACCACCACGACCTCGAGCTCGAGACGACCCGGCCGGTGCTCGGCCGCGGGCCGTTCGACGCCGCCCGAGGAGGCAACGCATGATCAGCGACATCCTCACCGTCGACTTCATGCAGCGCGCCCTCGTCGCAGCGCTGCTCGTCGGAACGGTCGCCCCCCTCGTCGGGATCTTCCTCGTGCAGCGTCGCCTGTCACTCATCGGCGACGGCATGGGGCACGTCGCGCTGGCCGGTGTCGCGATCGGCCTCGTCAGCGGCACGGCGCCGGTGCTCACCGCGCTCGTCGCCGCCGTGCTCGCCGCCGTCGTCATCGAGCTGCTGCGCACCCGCGGACGCACCAACGGCGACGTCGCCCTGGCCGTCATCTTCTACGGCGGCATCGCCGGCGGCGTCGTCATCATCAGCAGGTCCCCCGAGGGCACGCCGGCCAACCTCATGAAGTACCTGTTCGGCTCCATCCTCACGACGACGAGGGGTGACCTGTGGGTCTTCGCCGGGCTGGCGCTCGTCATCGCCGGCACGACGTGGCTGCTGCGGCCACGTCTGTTCGCCGTCGCCAACGACGAGGAGTACGCCCGAGCCGTCGGAATCCCGGTGCTGCCCCTGAACATCGTCCTCGCGGTGCTGACGGCCACCACCGTCGTCGTGGCGATGCGGGTCGTCGGGCTGCTGCTCATCAGCGCGCTGATGATCGTGCCCAACGCCGCTGCGCAGCTCGTCGCCCGCTCGTTCGGCAGCGGGGTGCGCTGGGCCGTCGCCTTCGGCCTCGTCGCGAGCGTCGGCGGCGTCGTCGCCTCCTACCCGCTCAACACGCCGTCGGGCGGCTCGATCGTGCTCCTGTCCGTCGCGATCTTCGTCCTCGTCGCGGCCGGCACCGGGCTGCGCGCCCGCGTCCGGGGGCGGCGGCACGCGGTCAGCGAGGTGCACCCGCACGAGCACGGAACCGAGTGCGGGCACCCGGCGGTCCCCCACGGCGACCACGTCGACTACGTGCACGACGGCCACCTGCACGCGGCGCACGAGGGGCACTACGACGAGCACGGCGGCCACGAGCACGAGGGCGTGACCGACCCGAACGGCCCGACGGACGAGGCGATGACGAGGACGACGCGATGAGCAGGATGACGAACCCGGGCCGCGGAACGGCCACGGGCAGCACCCGGCGGCCCACGCGCCAGCAGGCCGCGGTGGCCGAGATGCTCGGCCGTTCAGACGAGTTCACCTCGGCCCAGACCGTCCACGCGCGGCTGCGCGAGGCGGGCGAGGGCGTCGGCCTCGCCACGGTCTACCGCACGCTCCAGTCGATGGTGGAGTCCGGCAGCATCGACGTCCTGCGCACCGACGACGGCGAGGCGGTCTACCGCGCGTGCTCGACGCACCACCACCACCATCTGGTGTGCCGCGCCTGCGGGCGCACCGTCGAGGTGGAGGGACCGGCCGTCGAGAGGTGGGCCGAGAAGGTTGCGGGCGACCACGGCTTCACCGGTGTCACCCACACGCTCGAGATCTTCGGCACCTGCTCCGACTGCAGCCGCTCCTGAGACCCGCGTCGACCCCCGCGACGCCCGCACGGGCGAGCGGCCCCGGGCCCGGGCCAACCGGCCCGGTATGCCCCGACTCGCCATCTTGCCCGCCGTGCGGGCGCGGCGGGACGCTTGCGAGACCGCCACCGGCGGTGGTGCGTCACCCGAGTCGTGCGAAGGAGAGTCCCATGGCCGTTCCCGGAAGGCACCGCCTCGTGGCGGTCACCGTCGCTGGCCTGCTGGCCCTGATGGGTCTGAGCGCTCCCGCCCAGGCCGCCCACGAGGAGCCGCCGCCGATCGTGCTTCCGGGCGCGCAGTCCGCGGAAGGCATCGCCAGCGGCAGCGGGACGACGTTCTACGCCGATGAGCTGTTCACCGGCGACATCTTCCGCGGTGACGTGCGGACCGGCACCGCATCGAGGTTCATCGACGCGCCCGCGGGGCGGATGGCCCTCGGGCTGCGGGTCGACCTGGCGCATCGGCTGCTCTTCGTCGCCGGCGGTTTCACCGGGCAGGCCTACGTGTACGACGTGGACACCGGCGCCTCGGTCGCCACGTACCAGCTGAGCACCACCACCTCGGTCATCAACGACGTCGCGTTGACGAAGACAGGGGCCTGGTTCACCGACTCGGCCCAGGCCAGGCTCTACTTCGTCCCGGTCAGCCCGAGCGGAGCCCTCGGCGCGGCTCGGACGCTCGACCTGCACGGTCCGGCCGCCGTCGTGCTCCCGGGCTTCAACAACAACGGCATCCAGGCGACCGCCGACGGCAGGACGCTCGTCGTCGCGCACAGCAACTCCGGAACGCTCATCACCGTGGATCCCGTCACCGGCCGGAGCGCGACGATCGCCCGGGTGAGCGTGCCGAACGTGGACGGCATCCTGCTCGAGGGACGGACCGTCTACGCCGTGCAGAACTTCTCCAACGAGGTCTCCGAGTTCCGCCTCTCCGGCGACCTGTCCTCGGGACGGCTGCTGCGCACGGTGACGAGCGACAGCTTCGAGATCCCGACGACCGTCGCGCGGTTCGGTGACCGGCTCGCGGTCGTCAACGCGAAGTTCGACACCGGGTTCCCACCCACGGCGAGCACGTACGACGTCGTCGTCGTCGACCGCTGAGGCCCACCCCACCCGGCGCTCCGCTCCCGAGCTGCGCGCCTGTGGTGCGCCGTCGTCAGGACCGGGTGGGGGCGTCGACCGCGCCGCCGTACCGCCGGTCGCGGGCGACGTACTCCTCGACGGCGGCCCACAGGTCGCGGCGGTCGTAGTCGGGCCACAGCCGGTTCTGGAACACCATCTCGGCGTACGCCGACTGCCACAGGAGGAAGTTGCTCGTGCGCTGCTCACCCGAGGAGCGCACGAACAGGTCGACGTCGGGCATCGTCGGCTCGTCGAGGTACCTCTTGATCGTCCTCTCGTCGACCGAGCCGGGCCGGAGGCGACCGTCCTTGACGTCGTGGGCGATCCGCTGGACGGCGTCGGCGATCTCGGCGCGACCGCCGTAGTTGACGCAGAAGTAGAGAGTCAGCCCGGTGTTGTGCTGCGTCAGCTCCTGGGCGACCTCGAGCTCCTTGATCACCGAGCGCCACAGTCGCGGCGCGCGCCCGACCCACCGCATCCGCACGCCCCACTCGTGCAGCTGGTCGCGGCGGCGGCGGATGACGTCGCGGTTGAAGCCCATGAGGAAGCGCACCTCCTCGGGCGACCGGCGCCAGTTCTCCGTCGAGAAGGCGTACGCCGACAGGTGGGTGACCCCGACCTCGATGGCGCCCGCGACGACGTCGAGCAGCGACGCCTCTCCCGCCTCGTGGCCCTTGGTGCGCGGCAGCCCACGCTGGTTGGCCCACCGGCCGTTGCCGTCCATGACGATCGCGACGTGTCCGGGCAGCGCACCGGCCGGGATGACCGGGGCGGTGGCTCCCGACGGGTGCGGGAAGGGCCGGGCGTACGGGGTGGCGGCGGGCATGGCTCTCCGGTCGGTGGGAGGTGCGGTGGACGGATCGGCTTCGGGCTCAGGCGCGCTCGACGAGCCGTAGGGAGCGTAGCCCCCGCTCGATGTGCCACTGGAGGAACGCCGACACCATGCCGTTGCCCTGCCGGCGGTGGCGCGGGTCGCTCTCGTCGGCGAGGTCCCAGTCGCCCGAGAGCAGGGCAGCGAGCAGCTCGAACGTCTCCGGCGCGGGCGCCGTCGAGCCGGGCGGCCGGCACGAGGAGCACACCGCCCCACCCGCCTGGACGTTGAAGGCGCGGTGCGGTCCGTCGGCGCCGCAGCGCGCACAGTCGACGAAGCTCGGCGCCCAACCGGCGACGGCGAGGGAGCGCAGCAGGTACGCGTCGAGGACGAGGCCGGGGTCGTGGGTGCGCTCGGCGAGGGAGCGCAGCGCCCCGGCGAGGAGGAGGTACTGCTGGGTCTGCGGCTCGTGCTCCTCGGTCAGCTGCAGCGCCGTCTCGAGCATCGACGTCGCGCACGTGTAGGCCGTGTAGTCGCGGGCGATCGCGTCGCCGTACGGCGCGAGGGTCTCGACCTGGGTCACGGTGTCGAGGTTGCGCCCCTCGTAGCACTGGACGTCGACGACCATGCCCGGTTCGAGACGTGAGCCGAACCGGGACTTCGTCCGCCGGACGCCCTTGGCGACGGCTCGCACGCGCCCGCGGGTGCGGGTCAGCATCGTGATGATGCGGTCGGCCTCGCCCAGCTTGTGCGTGCGCAGGACGATCGCCTCGTCGCGGTAGAGGGGCATGGGTCCATTCTCCCTCGCGGGCGGCGTCACGACGCGCGCACGCGCCGCAGGCTCCCACGCCACCGCGCCGGCGCCCGGGAGGACCGCTGCACCGGCCATCGAGATCCGTGCGTTGTCTCGAACACGTGTTCGACCTGGTGCGTTACAGTGGCGGCATGGACCTCACCCTTCAGGGGTCGCTGCTCGACCTCACCGACGAGATGACGCTGCGCGACGTCGGCACCGGCCTGCGCCGCCACGCCCTGGCCCACGGGGCGTGGGTGGACGTGCGGCCGGGCTGGCTGGCGGCGGGCGACGCGCTGCTCTCGGCCCTCCTGCACGACGTGCCCTGGCACGCCGAGCGGCGGCAGATGTACGACAACGTCGTGGACGTCCCGCGGCTCACGAAGTTCTACGCGGCCGGAGAACGCCTCCCGCACCCCCTGCTCGACCAGGCCCGCGACGCACTGAGCGCGCACTACGCGAGCGAGCTGGGCGAGCCGTTCGTCACGGCGGGGCTGTGCCTGTACCGCGACGGTCACGACAGCGTCGCCTGGCACGGTGACCGCATCGGGCGCTCCAGAGACAGCGACACGATGGTCGCGATCCTGTCGCTCGGGTCGCCGAGGGTGCTCGCCCTGCGCCCGCGCGACGGTGGTGCGATCCCCGGCACGACGCAGAAGAGCTTGCGCTACCCCCTGGGCCATGGTGACCTCGTGGTGATGGGCGGCTCCTGCCAGCGCACGTGGGACCATGCGGTCCCGAAGACGTCCGAGCCGATGGGGCCCCGCATCTCCGTCCAGTTCCGCGTCGCGGGAGTCCGCTGACCGCTCGCACGACCAAGGAGTCCGCATGCCCTCTGCCCCATCGGGTGCAGACCTTCCCTTCCTCGACCACCTCGCCGCCGAGTCGGCCCGTTTCCGCGAGGTCCTCGCCGGCGTACCGGCCGGGACCACCGTGCCGACGTGCCCGGACTGGGACGCCGACGACCTGCTGTGGCACCTCGCCGACGTCCAGTGGTTCTGGGGTGAGATCGCCGAGAACCGCCTGACGACGGCCGAGCAGGTCGAGGCGCACGGCGACGCGCGGCCGCCGCGACCGGAGGGTCGTGCCGCCCTCCTCGAGGCCTTCGACACGTCGAGCGGCCGGCTGCACGAGCAGCTCTCGCAGCTCCCACCCGACACCGAGCTGTGGATGTGGGCCGACGAGCACACCGCCGGCTACATCCGCCGCAGGCAGGCCCACGAGGCCCTCGTGCACCGCCTCGACGCCGAGGCCACCGCGGGCATCGCCCCGGAGGACCGCGCCGCGATCGACGCCCGGCTCGCGGCCGACGGCGTCGACGAGGCCCTTCGCATCATGCGCGGCTACGAGCCCGAGCCCGGGCTCGAGCACGCGCCGCTCGGGGCGCCGGTCACCGTCGTCACCGTCGACACGATGCACACGTGGACCGTCACCCCGGTACGTGTCACCGGCACCTACGAGGGCCGCGACATCGACCTGCTGCGGTTCCTCGTCGCCGACGGGCCCACCATGGAGGCAGGCTCGGACCTCTCGGACGGGTCGGACGCCTCGAAAGCCTCGGCGCCCCAGGTGTGCGGCACCGCCGCCGACCTCGACTGCTGGCTGTGGAACCGGCCGATGGCCGGCGAGCTGGCGCGTACCGGCGACCCGGACGCCCTGTCGGCGGTCGACGCGGTCGTGCGGGGCTCGATCGACTGACCGGACGCGTCAGCCCGCGGCGGACGCGGCGTCGGAACCACGCGGCCGGCGACGCCGCGTCCCGACGCCCGTCCGGGTCATCGCGGCGAGCGCGACGACGAGCGGTGCGAAGGTGAAGACGTAGCGGGACCGTCCCTGGAACAGCAGCGTGAACGCCGCGATGCCGAGCACGGCGAGGGCGACGAGCAGGACGTCGCGCCGGTAGCGAGCCCGCAGCAGTCCGACGCCCCCGACCAGCAGCACCGCCAGCCACAGCGCCTGGGTGAGGTCGACTCGCCACCCGTACGCGGTCCCGTGGAAACCGTTGAGCGAGTGGACGACTCCGACGACACCGTCCGCGTCGGCGAGCCTTCCGGGAAGCGAGTCCACTCCCTCCCCCCAGGCCCAGAACATGCCGTCGCCCCAGTTCCAGGCCGCCTTCTCCGCGTAGAAGGCGAGCGTGCCCCCGGGCCCGCGCTCGGCCCAGCGGTCGGCGATGTAGGCGCGGGCGTAGTCGGTCATCTGCTGTGGGGAGCGCCCCTCGATGGCCTCGACCATCTCGCGCGAGTACGTGCCGTAGCTGACGACGCCGTCCGGGGCGACGTGCTCGCTCAGGCCGTTGGCCACCCACCACAGGACCGGAGGTGAGACGCCGGCGCGCACGCGACCGGTCTCGATGCCGGAGGCGGCCGCCGCCACGCCGGGCGCGGCGACGGCGATCCCGAGGAAGACGCCGACGGCGACGAGGCTCGCGGCGAGTGCGGTGACCCGGCCTCGGGGCGCGTGGTCGCCGTCGAACACCGCCACGACGACGGTGAGCACCGTCGCGATGACGGCGACCGCGGGCGTCGTCTTGATCGCGTAGGCGATCCCGTAGCAGACGGCGGCGGCCACCCACGTCAGCGCGCGAGCGGTGCGCGAGCCGGGCGACGCGCGGGGGGCGTCACGCACCCCGGGGAGCAGCGCGCGGCCGGCGATGGCGACCCCGACCGCGAGGAACGGCATCGCGTAGTAGTCGGTGTAGGGCACGGCGAGCCACGGGCTCGTCCCGACGAGGACGAGCGTGCCCAGCTGCGCGGCGACCGCAGCGGCGGCGCCACGAGCCCGACGCACCATGGCACCCACGGCCAGCAGCGTCACTGCGACGCAGGCCCCGTTCAGGGTGATGAGGACGGCATCGGGCGCGAGCCCGAGGAGCGAGCCGAGCTCGACGCCGCCGCGGTCGATCGCGAGGAGCGGGAGGTTGTTGGGGTAGAGCGAGAGGTAGTGGTAGCCGGCGTCGCCGAGCGGGCGACCGGCGTGCAGGTCGCGCGCGAGGTCGAGGGCGACGCGGGCGTCCCAGCCGTAGTCGTAGCGTCCCGCGAGCCCCACGAACGTCGCGACGGCCCCACCGGCCGCGGAGACGACAGGGACGACCCATCGGCCGTGGACCCACCGCGGCGCGCGGACGAACGTCGCGAGCACCAGCAGCAGGACGCAGGCGGGCACGACGACGTACCAGCGGTGCGGGGTGTTGACGGCGCGCGGAGCGAGCAGCCCGACGAGGGCGACCGCGAGCAGGCCGGCGCCGACGAGCCGGAGCAGCGTCCGGCCGAGGGCGGAGTCCATGGGCCCAGAACCTACCGGAGCGCCGGGTCGGCGCCGGCCCGGGGCACGGGGCCCCGGGCCGTCGCGGAACGGCTCGGCAGGTCAGGCGCCGGGGACCGAGGTGGCGGCGGCGGCGTCGCGCTCGGCGCGGTTGACGGCCGACACGATGGCCTTGATGGAGGCGGTGACGATCGAGGAGTCGACGCCGACACCCCAGAGGACGCGGTCGCCGACGGCGCACTCGACGTAGGCGGCGGCCCGGGCGTCGCCACCGGCGGACAGCGCGTGCTCGGCGTAGTCGAGGACGCGGACGTCGGGCGTGCCCTCGATGGTGCCCAGGGCCGCGACGAACGCGGCGATGGGTCCGTTGCCGGTGCCGCTCACCGTCACCGGCTCGCCACGGTCGGTGACGGTCGCCTCGATGGTGCTCGCACCGTCGACGGTCGAGTCCGTGACGACGTTGACAAGGTCGAACCGGCCCCACGGAGCAGCCGGGTTCGGCAGGTACTCGTCCTGGAACCGGGCCCACAGCGCCGCCGGCGAGACCTCGCCGCCGTCCTGGTCGACGCCTCGCTGGACAACGCCGGAGAACTCGATCTGCAGGCGCCGCGGCAGGTCCATCTGGTGCTCGGACTTCATGATGTAGGACACGCCGCCCTTGCCGGACTGGCTGTTGACGCGGACGACCGCCTCGTAGGACCGGCCGAGGTCGTGCGGGTCGATCGGCAGGTAGGGGACGCCCCAGACGAGGTCGTCGACGGTCGTGCCCTTCTCCTTCGCCTCGGAGGCCATGGCCTCGAAGCCCTTCTTGATGGCGTCCTGGTGCGACCCGGAGAAGGCCGTGAAGACGAGGTCGCCGCCGTAGGGGTGCCGCTCGCCCACCGGCAGCTGGTTGCAGTACTCGACGGTGCGGCGCACCTCGTCGATGTCGCTGAAGTCGATCTGGGGGTCGATGCCCTGGCTGAACAGGTTCATCCCGAGCGTCACGAGGCAGACGTTGCCGGTGCGCTCACCGTTGCCGAAGAGGCAGCCCTCGATGCGGTCGGCGCCGGCCAGGTAGCCCAGCTCGGCCGCCGCGACGCCGGTGCCCCGGTCGTTGTGGGGATGCAGGCTGACGACGACCGACTCACGCCGCTCGATGTGGCGGATCATCCACTCGATGGAGTCGGCGTACACGTTGGGCGTGGCCATCTCGACGGTCGCCGGAAGGTTGACGATCATCTTGTGGTCCGGCGTCGGGTCGATGACGTCGATGACGGCGTTGCAGATGCGCATCGCGAACTCGAGCTCGGTGCCGGTGTAGGACTCGGGCGAGTACTCGTAGTAGATCGTCGTGTCGGGGACGGTCTCCTCGAGCTTGCGGCACAGGCGTGCGGCCTGGACCGCGATGTCGATGATGCCGTCCTGGTCGAGGCCGAAGACGACGCGACGCTGGAGCACGGACGTCGAGTTGTAGAAGTGGACGATGGCCTGCTTGGCGCCGGCGATGGCGTCGTAGGTGCGCTCGATGAGGTGGTCCCGGCACTGTGTCAGCACCTGGATCGTCACGTCGTCGGGGATGTGGCCGCCCTGGATCAGCTCGCGGACGAAGTCAAAGTCGGTCTGGCTCGCCGACGGGAAGCCGACCTCGATCTCCTTGTAGCCCATCTTCACGAGCAGCTGGAACAAGCGCAGCTTGCGCTCGGTGTTCATCGGGTCGATGAGGGCCTGGTTGCCGTCGCGAAGGTCGACGGCGCACCAGCGCGGGGCCTGCTCGATGCGTTTGCCGGGCCAGGTGCGGTCCGGGAGCTCGAAGGGGATCTGCTCGTGGAACGGGACGTACTTCTGGAACGGCATTCCCGACGTCTGCTGGGGGTGGATCATCGCGTCACTCTCTTCGTCTGCGTTTCGCTCGGTGTCCGGCCGGACACGGGAAACTCCGCGACGAGGAGGGCCGGGATCAGGCCTCGTCGCGGCAGAGAAGGAGGAGGCTCACCGCACGCACGGCATCACGGTATGCCGGTCGACGCGCCCGCGTCCACCCCTCGGGAAGGCTGCCCGCATCCTGAGACCCGACTCTCGAGCCAACGACCTCCTCGAGGTCCGGGCTCTCGCCAGGGAGGGCCGGGCTCCCGTGTCATCGGGTCGGTTCGGAGGTCGTTGCCTCCGGGCCACGATTCGGGGCCTCCCTCCGGCGCCCTGACCCGGTCACCGTTCTCGAACGCCGCGACGATCTCTGCGAGAACCGGCGGCAGCGGTGGGAGGTCGGCGTCCGAGACGACCGGTGGGTCGTTGCGACCCCAGGGGTCACTCGACTCGAGCAGTGGGTCCCCGCTCATGACGAGGGTGACGCGGAGTCGTCCTCCTGCTCGCCGGACGGGGCGGGCCGGTCTCGAACATCCGCGATCTGCTCCTCGGGACGTGGCGGGACGTTCTGGTCCTCCTCGAGCACCTCGAGCTCGTGGTCGTGCGCCGGCATCTCGGACATGTCGCCTCCTCGTCACCTCCAGCCTAGGCCCGACGGCGGGGACGTGCCGCGAAACGTCGGCTGGTACCGCTCGTGTCTCCTGGTCAGCGGTGGGCCGCCGACGAGGAGACGCAGCGCTCACGAGGAGACGCCGCGGCGACGATCGGACCCGTCAGAAACCCAGGCGCTGCAGCTGCTTGGGGTCGCGCTGCCAGTCCTTCGCGACCTTGACGTGCAGGTCGAGGAAGACCTTCTGCCCGAGCAGCGCCTCGATCCCCTTGCGGGCGTTGGTGCCGACCTCGCGCAGCCGCGATCCCCCGCGACCGATGACGATCGCCTTCTGGCTCGGCCGCTCGACGAAGACGTTGACGCGCACGTCGAGCAGCGGGTTGTCCTCGGGGCGGTCCTCGCGTGGCACCATCTCCTCCACGACGACGGCCAGTGAGTGCGGCAGCTCGTCGCGGACGCCCTCGAGCGCCGCCTCGCGCACGAGCTCGGCGATCATGACCGCCTCGGGCTCGTCGGTGAGGACACCGTCGGGGTAGAGCTGCGGCGACTCGGGCAGGTAGGACGCGAGGAGGTCACGGACCTCGACCACCTGCTCGCCGGACACCGCGGAGCACGGGATGATGGCGTCCCACTCCCCCAGCCGGTCGATGGCGATGAGGTGCTCGGCCAGGCGGTCGCGGTCGACGGCGTCGGCCTTGGTCGCGATGGCGACGACGGGCCGGCGGCGCACCGAGCGCAGCTCCTTGAGCTCGTTGGCGATGAACGCGTCACCCGGGCCGGGACGCTGGTCCGCCGGAAGGCAGAAGCCGACGACGTCCACCTCGAGGAGCGTCTCGCGGACGAGGTCGTTGAGGCGCTCACCGAGGAGCGTGCGCGGCTTGTGCAGGCCCGGGGTGTCGACGAGGATCAGCTGCGCCTCGGGCGTCGTGGCGACGCCGCGGATCGTGTGCCGCGTCGTCTGCGGCTTCGAGCTCGTGATGGCGACCTTCTGGCCGACGAGCGCGTTGGTCAGCGTCGACTTGCCGGCGTTGGGCCGGCCCACCAGACAGGCGAACCCGGCCCGGTAGGGCGCCTGCCCGCCGGTGCTGTCAGTGCCCGCTCGCGTGGCCATGGGCGTCCTCCGTCTCGCTCGTCTCGCCGTCAGTGTCCTCCACCTGCGCCCGGTGCACGATGACCGACGCGACGCGGTGGCGGCGCCCCGCCATCCGCTCGGCCGTCAGCTCGAGCCCCGCGACCCGGCCGGACGAGCCGACGATCGGGACGCGTCCGATGACCTTGGTGAGCAGGCCACCCACGGTGTCGACGTCGTCCTCGTCGATCGTGACGTCGAACAGCTCGGCGAGGTCGTCGATGTCCATGGACGCCGGGACGCGCAGCGTCCCGTTCTCCAGCTGCTCCACGCCGGGGGCCTCGCGGTCGTGCTCGTCGGCGATCTCGCCGACGATCTCCTCGATGATGTCCTCGATCGTGACGAGGCCCGCGGTGCCGCCGTACTCGTCGACGACGATGGCGAAGTGGTTCTGCTCCTGCTGCATCTCGCGCAGGAGGTCGTCGACCGGCTTGCTCTCGGGCACGAAGTGCATGGGTCGCATCACCTCGGTCGCCAGGTGCTTGGCGTCCTCCGGGGCGGCCGTGAGTCGACGCGCGACGTCCTTGAAGTAGAGCAGGCCGCGCACGTCGTCGCTGTCCTCCCCGATCACCGGGATGCGGGAGAAGCCGGAGCGCAGGAACAGCGACATGGCGCCGCGCAGTGTCTTGTCGGCATCGATCGTCACCATGTCGGTGCGCGGGACCATGACCTCGCGGGCCACGGTGTCACCGAGCTCGAAGACCGAGTGGATCATCTCCCGCTCGTCCTCCTCGATGACGTCGGACTCCCCGGCGATGTCGACGAGGTCGCGCAGCTCGGACTCGGTCTGGAAGGGCCCGTCGGAGTACCCCTTGCCCGGGGTCACGGCGTTGCCGAGCACCACGAGCAGCTTGGCGACCGGACCGAGGACCCGGCGCAGGCCGACGGCGAAGGGCGCGCTCCAGAGGGCGACGGTGTCGTAGTTGCGCCGCCCCAGCGTGCGCGGGGACACGCCGACGACGACGAACGAGACGACGGCCATGATGGCGATGCTGATGAGCGCCCGGCTCCACGTCGAGGCGACCTGTCCGGCGACGGCGAGGGTGACGAGCACAGCCGTCGTCGCCTCCGCAACGACGCGCAGGAACGCGATGACGGCCAGGTAGGCGGGCGAGTCGGCGACGACGGTCAGCAGGGACTTGGCACCCGAGCGACCCTCGTCCCAGAGCTCCTGGGCGCGCACCCGGGACATCCGGAAGATCGCGGCCTCGGCGGCGGACAGGACGAACGCGACGACGATGCTGATCAGCGCCGGCAGGACGAGCTGCGGTAGCACGGGGACCTCAGGCGCTGGGACGGTTGCGCGTGGCGAGGAACGTCAGCAGCAGCTGGCGCTGCAGCTCGAACATCTCGCGCTCCTCGTCCGGCTCGGCGTGGTCGTAGCCGAGCAGGTGCAGGATGCCGTGCGTCGTCAGCAGGAGCATCTCCTCGATGGGCGCGTGCCCGGCCTCGACGGCCTGTTTCGTGGCGACCGACGGGCACAGCACGATGTCGCCGAGCGTGCCCTCCTCCGGTTCCTGGCCCTCGCGGCCCGGCCGAAGCTCGTCCATCGGGAAGCTCATGACGTCGGTCGGGCCGGGCAGGTCCATCCACTGCACGTGGAGGACCTCCATGGCGTCCTCGTCGACGAGCTTGATGCACAGGTCGGCCTGCGGGTGCACGCGCATCTGCTCCATGACGTACGTCGCGCACGCGAGCAGCTCGAGCTCGTCGACCGCCGCGTCGGTCTCGTTGAGGACGTCGATGCTCACGCGCCCGCCTCCCGGGCCTCGCCGCCACGCTCCCCCTGGGGGCGCCGGCGGCGCTCCTCACCACGGTGGACGCCGCCGCGGGGTTCGGACCGACGCTGCTCCCGTCGCTCCTGGCGCCGCCGTTCCTCGCGCGAGGCACTGCGGTCGTAGGCGTCGACGATGGCGCTGACGAGCCGGTGGCGCACGACGTCGTGGGAGGTCAGCTCGGCGAAATGGATGTCCTCGACGCCGTCGAGGATGTCGCGCACGACGGTCAGCCCCGACCGCGTGCCGTCGGGCAGGTCGACCTGGGTGATGTCGCCGGTGACGACCATCTTCGAGCCGAAGCCCAGACGCGTGAGGAACATCTTCATCTGCTCGCTCGAGGTGTTCTGGGCCTCGTCGAGGATGATGAACGCGTCGTTGAGCGACCGACCCCGCATGTAGGCCAGCGGGGCGACCTCGATGGTGCCGGACGCCATGAGCTTGGGGATGGTCTCGGGAGAGACCATGTCGTGCAGCGCGTCGTAGAGCGGCCGCAGGTACGGGTCGATCTTGTCGTTGAGCGTCCCCGGCAGGAAGCCGAGGCGCTCGCCGGCCTCGACGGCCGGGCGGGTCAGGATGATGCGGTTGACCTGCTTGGCCTGCAGGGCCGCGACGGCCTTGGCCATCGCGAGGTAGGTCTTGCCGGTGCCTGCGGGACCGATGCCGAAGACGATGGTGTGCTCGTCGATGGCGTCGACGTAGCGCTTCTGGTTCAGGGTCTTCGGGCGGATGGTGCGGCCGCGGTTGCTGATGATGTTCATCGTCAGGACGTCGGCGGGCCGCTCGGTGGTCTGGCTGCGCAGCATGCCGATCGAGCGCTCGACGGCGTCGCGGTTGAGCGGCTGCCCGGTGGCCACGATGGTGAGCAGCTCGTCGAGCAGGCCGTCGATGATGTCCAGCTCGCCGGCCGGGCCGGTGAAGGTCATCTCGTTGCCGCGGACGTGCGTGTCGACGAGGGGGAACTGCCGCTCCATGGTGCGCAGCAGCTCGTCGCGCGGGCCGAGGAGGGTGACCATCTCGACCGGGGGCGGGATCTCGCGCGTCAGGACCGGACTGTCCGGCGCGCGGCCGCCGTCCGCGGCACCGCTGCTGCGGGCCGGGCCCGTGGGCTCGATGGGGTCTGGGCTGTCGGGCTCGTGGCCGCGTGGCGATGGGTCGTTCATCTTGCCCACGAGTCTACGTGGGACCGCCGGATGACCTCACCACGAAATCGGCGAGGTCCTTGCTCTGCTGCAGCCTCGAGGGCTCGTGCACGTACATCATGTGGCCGGCCTCGTAGTACGCGTGCTCGACGTCGGCGGCGAGCCGCTCCGGCGGCAGCTGGAGGTGGGCGATGACGTCTTCGGCCGCGAAGTGCGGGGTGGCGCCGTCGTAGTAGCCGTACGCGACGTGGACGCGCAGGTGCGGGTTCTGGCGCATCGCCCGCTCGAGCAGCGGCGAGACGTCGACGGGCCGGCCCTCGAACTCCTTGTAGCTCCAGGGGTGCACGAGCCGGCTGATCTGCTCGTAGTGCAGGTCGCTCTCGTAGCCGAGCTCGTCGCGGACGTAGTGGTTCCACACGGCCGAGTACGGGCCGGCGATGGCGTCGTGGGACGGGTCGGCGTCCATGTTCTCGGCGATCGCCGCCGCCGCGGGGCCGGTGAACCGGGCGTCGAGGCGTCCGACGGACAGCCGCCGGTCGCGCAGCAGCTCGGTGAAGTACCGCCAGTGCTCGATGCGCAGGTCGGCGCGGTTCACGTAGTCCTCGGACAGCCCGGACAGGCGGGCGACGGTGGCCACGGCGTCGGCCCGCTCGGGCGCGGTCAGGCGCGAGCCGCGGGCGAGCACCCGGGGGTACTCACCCGACGCGTACGCCTCCGCCTCCCCGACGACCGTGCGCAGCGACCGGCGGCCGTGCTTGCCGTGGTAGTGCGCCACCGCCGCATACGTGGGCAGGTAGAGCGCGTGCGCGCGGTCGTTGCGCTGGTTCTCGAAGTCGATCGAGCCGAGGTCGAGGACGCTGGAGATGAGGATCAGCCCGTTGAGGTACATGCCGTAGCGGCTCTGCAGGTGCTCGGCGAGGGCTGCGCCGCGGAGCGTGCCGTACGACTCCCCCGCGACGAACTTCGGCGACATCCACCGCTTGTGGCGCGAGGTCCACAGCCGGATCAGCTCGCCGACGGACTCGATGTCCTTGCGGT
Source organism: Monashia sp. HAY1-2A (assembly GCF_056755315.1). Lineage (NCBI taxonomy): Bacteria > Bacillati > Actinomycetota > Actinomycetes > Micrococcales > Intrasporangiaceae > Intrasporangium > Monashia sp. HAY1-2A. The sequence goes on along the minus strand of NZ_JBNDHY010000061.1, from coordinate 5,663 downwards.
AGCCGTGGTACTCACCGGGCTTGCCGCCCTCGACGGCACGCGAGTAGCCGGTCGACATCGGGTCGATGAACACGAGGTCGCTGACGGCAAGGAGCGACTCGGGGTTCTCGACGAGGTCGTACGGCGGCGGGGCCAGCGCGCCGACGTCGCCCATGACGAGCCGGCGGGGCCCGAGCAGGCCCAGGTGCAGCCAGACGCTCGAGCTGCCGGGGCCACCGTTGAACGCGAAGGTGACCGGCCGGGTCCGCGGGTCGGCGTCGTCGAGGGTGTACGTCGTCATCGACAGCTCGGCGCGGGGCGTGTGACCGCCGAACGTTCCGTCCTTGTGCTCCTCCTCGCGCAGGACGACGCGTCCGGTCACCGCCGTGTACCGGAGCCGCCGGCGCCCGACGCGCAGGGTGTGCTGGGTCGTCACGAGGTCGTCGGTCGGCGTGGCCGTCCCGGGGCCCTTGCCCGAGGACGCGTCGGCGCCGGTGGTCGTGTCGGCCGGCGCGGACGCGCCGGCTCTCGGCGCGCGGCTGGCGTCGGCCTCGCCCTCGTCCGTGGCCGGCGACAGGGGCTGGTCGCTCACACCATGCCCTTCTCGGTGAAGGCGGCACCGCCGAGGAGGTGCACGTGCGCGTGGAAGATCGTCTGGCCGGCGCCCCGCCCGGTGTTGGCGATGAGCCGGTGCGCCCCACCGACGCCCTCGGCCTCGGCGACCTGCTGGGCGAGCCGGAAGACGTCGGCGAGGTCGTCGGCGTCGGCGACCGCGAGCGCACCCACGGTCGGCTCGTGCCGGCGCGGCACGACGAGCACGTGGACCGGCGCCGCGGGGCTGATGTCGCGGAACGCGACGGACCGCTCCGACTCGGCCACCCGGTCGGAGGGGACGTCGCCGGCGACGATCCTGCAGAAGAGGCAGTCGGTCGGGGTCTGCGCGGTCATGAAGGCACCTTAGGTGTGTCAACCCCGGCGTGCACCTGTGCGTCTCCTTGCCGTGAGAACGTTGCGTATGCCGTCGGAACGGGTCGACCGCCCGGCCGGCCCGGGTGACCGGGACGACCGCGTCGGGTCGGCGCCGTGGCGAGCGGGTGGCGGCCCGACGCACCAGACGGCCCAGACGGCCCATACGCACCAGACCGGCCAGCGTGACCTGCCCGTCGACCCCGACGTCGCCGTCACCGAGCTCTACCACGCGCACTGGGACCGGCTGGTACGGCTCGGCTGGCTGCTGCTGCGCGACCAGGCGGCCGCGGAGGACGTCGTCCAGGACGCCTTCGTCGCGACGCACCGGCAGTGGTCCTCGATCCGCGACTCGGGGCGCGTCGTCGCCTACCTGCAGACCGCGGTCGTCAACGGGTGCCGGTCCGTGCAGCGGCACGCGGTCGTCGTCGACCGGCACACCGCGCGCGAGGCCGGCGCCGCCGACGCGCCAGGGCGCGGCTGGGTGGGCAGCGCCGAGTCCCACGCCCTGCACGCCGTCGGACGCGACGCCATGGTCGACGCCCTGCGCGAGCTGCCCGAGCGGCAGCGCGAGGTCCTCGTGCTGCGCTACTACGCCGACCTGTCCGAGGCGCAGATCGCCCGGGCCCTCGAGATCTCCGCCGGCGCCGTCAAGACGCACGCCCACCGCGGGCTGAGCGCGCTGCGCCGCACCATCGACCCCACGGAGCCGTCATGAACACCGACCCGAACCGTCGTCCCGGTGACCCCGCACGCGACCCGTCCGGCGACCCGTCCGGGCGCGCTCGCACCTCCGGGGCCGAGGACGCCGTCGCGATCGGGGCCGCGCTCCGCCCCGTGGAGGACCGGCTGCGCCGCGGCCTGGCGACCGAGTCGCGCACCATCACGCCGCACGACCGGCTCGGGGCGATCCTCGCCGAGGCGCACGGCGAGACCGCCCGCGCGGCCGGCGCCGGGGGCCCGAACCGTCCCGGTCGCCCGCACCGCTGGCTCGTCCCGGTCGCGGCCGCCGCGGCCGCCGTCCTCGTCGCCGGGGGCGTCTGGGCCGCGGTGCGTGGCGCCGACCGGACGCCGCCCGTGGCGGGGCCACCCCCGACGGCCATCGCCTCGACCACCGCGCCGACGCAGCGCAGCACCCCCTCCGCGTCGCAGCCGTCGAGCATCCCGACCCAGACTGCGCAGGGACCGACGTCCCAGCCGGCACCACCGGCCACGTCGACGGCCAGCGTCCCCGTCTACTACGTCGGCCCGCTCGTCGCGGGCGGGACGTCGGGGGGCTCGGGCTCGTCCGGCTCGGACCTGCGTCTCTTCCGGGAGTTCGTCCGCACGGACGTGACGACGCCGGACGGCCCCGAGTCGCGGGCGCTCGCCGGCCTCGCGGTCGCCATGGGTGCCGCACCCGGGTCGTCGTCGTACGTGTCGGCCTGGTGGGGCGTGCGCCCGCTGTCGGTGAACCTCGACGCGTCGGGCCGCATCGTCGTCACGCTCTCGGGCGGTTTGCCGAGCGGGTCCCCCGTGGCGGCGGGCCTCGCCGTGCAGCAGCTCGTGTGGACGGCGCAGGCCGGCGTCGGCCAGGGCACCAAGCCGGTCGTGCTGACGGTCCGCGGCGGCGGCGACGTCGCTCCCGGCGTCCCGTCGGGCACGCCGCAGCAGCGTCCGGCCGACGACCTGGGCGTCTACGAGGTCCTCTCGCCGCTCTGGGTCGACGAGCCGGCCCGCGGCGCGACGCTCCCTGCCGGCCGCGGCCTCACCGTCAACGGCATCGCGAGCACGTTCGAGGCCAACGTCGAGTGGCAGGTGCTCCGCGGTACGACGGTCGTCGCCAGGGGCAGCACGACGGCCCGCGCGGCCGCGCCGCAGCGTGGCCCGTACTCGTTCCGGACACCGGCCCTCACGGCCGGCTCGTACGTCGTGCGGGTCCTCGAGTCCAGCGCCAAGGACGGCTCGGTCGCCGCCGAGCAGCGCATCCCCGTGACGGTCCGCTGACGTCTCGGCCGGCACGGTACAGCGCCGCCGGGGGCTCAGGCTCAGCGCCAGCGGGACCGCGCGAGGAGGACGGCGAGGGCGGCCGGGCCGGCCGACGACGAGCGCAGGATCGTCGGCCCCAGCCGTACCGGCCTCGCCCCGGCGTCGACCAGCGCGTCCAGCTCGCGGCCGGTGATGCCGCCCTCGGGGCCCACGACGACGAGCACGTCCCCGCCGTCCGGCAGGTCGACGCACGCGAGCGGTTCGGTGGCGTCCTCGTGGAGCACGAGGACGAGGGCCGACGCCCGGGCCCGCGCGACGAGTCCGGACAGACCGACGTGCCCGGCGGTCACCGGGATGCGGGCACGCCGGGACTGCTTGGTGGCCCGGGCGACGACCGCGGCCCACTTGGCCTGCGACTTGGCGGCGCGGTCCCCGCGCCAGACGACGACCGACCGTTCGGCCTGCCACGGCACCACCTCGTCGACGCCGAGCTCGGTGGCCGCCTCGATCGCCTGCTCGTCGCGGTCCCCCTTGGCGAGCGCCTGGACGAGGACCAGCCGCGGGTCCGGCGCGGGCTCGTCGACGACCTCGACGACGGTGCCGGTCACCTCCGACCGGTCGACGTGCGTCACCTCGAGCAGGGCTCGCCGGCCGCGGCCGTCGGCGACGTAGCACCGCTCCCCCGCCCGGAGGCGCACGACGGTCGCCGCGTGCCGACCCTCGTCGCCGGTGAGGGCGAGCCTCGAGCCGGCCGCGGCGCGGGCCACCGCGTCGGGGTCGCCGAGGAAGAGCTGGTGCGTCACGGCGCCATCCTGCCGCAGCAGGACGGCGCCGCGCCTCCGGTCACTTCTCCTTGAACGCGTCGCGCAGCTTGCCGAAGAGGCCCTTGTTGACGGGCGCGAGCCGACCCTCGGGGCGCTCCTCGCCGCGGAGCGCCGCGAACTGCCGCAGGAGGTCCTGCTGCTCCTCGGTCAGCTTCGTCGGGGTCTGGACCGTGGCGTGGACGAGCAGGTCGCCGCGTCCGCCGTGGCGCAGGTGGGTGACGCCGAGGCCGCGGAGGGTGAGGACGTCACCGCTCTGGGTGCCGGCCTTGATCTCGAGGTCCTGCATGCCGTCGAAGGTCGACAGCTTGATCGTCGTCCCGAGCGCCGCCGCCGCCATGGGCAGCTCGACGCTGCAGTGCAGGTCGTCCCCGCGCCGGGTGTACGCGTCGTGGTTGAGCACGCGGACCTCGACGTAGAGGTCGGCGCGGGGGCCGTTGCCGGGGCCGACCTCGCCCTCGCCGGTCAGCTGGATGCGCGTGCCGGTGTCGACGCCGGCCGGCACCTTGAGCTTGAGCGTGCGACGGGTGCGGACCCGGCCGTCGCCGGAGCAGTCGTGGCACGGGTCGGTCAGGGTCGAGCCGAAGCCCTGGCAGTTGACGCAGGGGCGCGAGGTCATGACCTGGCCGAGGAAGCTGCGCTGCACCTGCTGGATCTCGCCGGCACCGTGGCAGATCGGGCAGGTCTGCCGGCCGGTCCCCGGCTCGGCGCCGTCACCACCGCAGCGGCTGCAGCCGACCGCGGTGTCGAGGGCGAGCTCCTCCTCGGACCCGAAGACGGCCTTGGCGAGGTCGATGTCGAGGCGTACGAGGGCGTCCTGCCCGCGCTGGACCCGCGGACGGGGACCGCGGGCACCGGTCGCACCGGCGCCGAAGAACGCGTCCATGACGTCGCTGAACGAGAACCCCGCCCCGGCGCCGTAGCCGGCACCCCCACCGGTGGCGAAGGGGTCCGAGCCCATGTCGAACTGGCGGCGCTTCTGCGGGTCGGACAGGACGTCGTAGGCCTGCGAGACCCGTTTGAACTCCTCCTCGGCCTCCGGCCCGGGGTTGACGTCGGGGTGCAGCCGGCGCGCGAGCCTGCGGTACGCCTTCTTGATCTCCTCCTGGCTCGCGTCGCGGGAGACGTCGAGGACGGCGTAGTAGTCGTTCAAGCGGGTGTTCCTTCGGTTCCGTGGGTGCGGTCGTCGGGTCGTGGGGTGGCGTGGGGTGTGGGGTCGCTCGGGCTCGGGTCAGGGTCGGTCGTGGTCGGGTCAGGTGGAGCGGTTGTCGTCGAGGATCTCGGACACGTAGCGCGCCACGGCCCGCACGGACGCCATGGTGGTCGGGTAGTCCATCCGGGTGGGGCCGAGGACGCCGAGGCTCGCGATGCGCTCGGTGCCCGACCCGTACCCCATCGAGACCAGCGAGGTGGTCTGGAGGCCGGAGACCGGGTTCTCCGAGCCGATCCGGACCGACACGAGCTCGGGGTCGTCGCCGAGCTGGCCGAGCAGGCGCAGCAGGGTCACGTGCTCCTCGAGGGCCTCGAGGATCGGGCCGATGGTGCGGGCGAAGTCCGAGCCCGCGCGCGCGAGGTTGGCCTGGCCGGCGAGGACGACGCGCTCCTCACGCTCCTCGGCGAGCAGGTCGGTCAGGGCGGACACGACCGCTTCGGTCGCCTCGCGGTCGGTGTCCGCGGCCTCCTCGACGAGCCGGCGCAGCTGCGTCGCGGCGACGGTGAACGGCACACCGGCGGACACCTCGTTGATGCGCGTGCGCAGGGCCGCCACGAAGACCTCACCGTCGGCGTCCGCCAGCGGGCGACCGGCGTCGACGACGCGCTGCTCGACGCGTCCGGTGTTGACGATGAGCACGGCCATGACGTGCGTCGCACCGACGGGCACGAGCTCGACGTGGCGCACCGTCGAGCGCGTCAGCGACGGGTACTGCA
>NZ_JBNDHY010000060.1:0-26057 GCF_056755315.1 Monashia sp. HAY1-2A | reverse complement strand
AGATGTGTATAAGAGACAGGTCCCACCGGGACCGGCCCCCTGCCGTGCCCGGACGCGCGCCTGCCGTCCGGTCTCACCGGCGCGACTTGGCGTCCCTTGCGTGCGGCTCGGCGGTCGGTGAGAGTCGAGGGGCCGGCACGGTACCCCTGACCGAGAGGTGACGCGATGCGCACGACGACCCTGCCCCCTCCCACCGCCGAGGAGATCGCGTCGTTGGACGCCTGGTGGCGCGCCAGCAACTACCTCACCATCGGCCAGATCTACCTGCAGGCCAACGCCCTGCTCCGCCAGCCGCTCGCCGCCGAGCACATCAAGCCGCGCCTGCTCGGGCACTGGGGCACGAGCCCCGGCCTGTCGTTCGTCTACGCACACGTGTCGCGTCTCGTGCGGCACACCGGCCAGCAGACGATCTACCTCACCGGGCCCGGCCACGGTGGCCCGGCCCTCGTCGCCGCCGGCTACCTCGAGGGCACGTACACCGAGGTGTACCCCCGCGTGACGCAGGACGCCGAGGGGATGCGTCGCCTCTTCCGGCAGTTCTCGGCACCCGGTGGCATCCCGAGCCACGTGTCGGTGACGACGCCCGGGTCGATCCACGAGGGGGGTGAGCTGGGCTACGTCCTCGTCCACGCCTTCGGGGCCGTCATGGACAACCCCGACCTGCTCGCCCTCGCCGTCGTCGGCGACGGCGAGGCCGAGACCGGCCCGCTCGAAGGGTCCTGGAAGGGAATCTCGTTCCTGGACCCGGCCCGCGACGGCGCGGTGCTGCCGGTCCTGCACCTCAACGGGGCCAAGATCGCCGGCCCGACCGTGCTCGGCCGCAAGGACCCCGGCGAGGTGCGCAGCCTCCTCGAGGGGCACGGCTACGAGGTCCTCGAGGTCGAGGGGGCCGACGTGCCCGGGATGCACGAGCGCTTCGCCGCGACCCTCGCGACGGCCTACGAGCGCATCACGACGATCCAGGACGCCGCGCGGGGCCGCGGCTCGCAAGGGGCCGGCACGCGTCCGCGCTGGCCGCTCGTCGTACTCCGCACGCCGAAGGGTTGGACCGGGCCCGTCGAGGTCGACGGGGTCCGGGTCGAGGGCACCTTCCGCGCGCACCAGGTGCCGCTGTCGGGCGTGCGCGACGACCCTGACCACCTGCGCCTCCTCGAGGAGTGGATGCGCTCCTACCGGCCCGAGGAGCTCTTCGACGACACCGGCGCGCCGGTGGACCTCGTCCGGGCGGCCAACCCCGAGGGTGAGCTGCGGATGAGTGCCTCGCCGCACGCCAACGGCGGCCTGCTCACGCGGCCGCTCGACCTGCCCGACTTCCGCGACTTCGCCCGCGACGTCCCGCAGCCGGCCGCGACGCGTGCCGAGTCCACCCGGGCCCTCGGCGAGCTGCTGCGCGAGACCTACCGCCGCAACCCCACGACGTTCCGGCTGTTCTGCCCCGACGAGACGCACAGCAACCGCCTCGATGCCGTGTTCGACGTGGAGAACCGGATGCTGGCCGAACGGGTGGACCCCGGTGACGACCACCTGGCCCATGACGGCCGGGTCATGGAGGTGCTCTCCGAGCACAGCTGCCACGGCTGGCTGGAGGGCTACACGCTGACCGGCCGGCACGGGCTGTTCGCCACGTACGAGGCGTTCGCGATGGTCAGCGCCTCGATGACGGTGCAGCACAGCAAGTGGCTGCAGGAGGCGCGTCGGCTCGACTGGCGCGCTGCGGTGCCGAGCCTCAACATCCTGCTGACCTCGACCGCGTGGCGCAACGACCACAACGGCTTCTCCCACCAGGGCCCCGGCCTCGTGCAGACGGTCCTCAACGCCCGGGGCGAGGTGGCCCGCATCTACCTACCACCCGACGCGAACTGCCTTCTCTCCGTGGCGGACCACTGCCTGCGCTCGCGCAACTACGTCAACTGCATCGTCATCGACAAGCAGCCGCAGCCGCAGTGGCTCACGATCGACGAGGCCGTCGAGCACTGCAGGGTCGGCGCTGGCACGTGGGACTGGGCCGGCACCGACGACGGTGACCGGGACCCCGACATCGTGCTCGCCTGCGCCGGCGACGTCGTGACCATGGAGGTCGTGGCGGCCGCGCACATCCTGCGGGAACGCCTGCCGCAGCTACGGGTTCGGGTCGTCAACGTCGTCGACCTGATGACCCTGTCCCGCCCCCGCAGCCACCCCCACGGCATGGACGACGTGCGCTTCGCGGAGCTGTTCACCGACCACGTCGACGTCGTCTTCGCCTTCCACGGGTACCACGGCGCCATCCACCAGCTCGTCCACGGCCGGCCCGACGCCGACCGGTTCCACGTGCGCGGCTTCAAGGAGGAGGGCACGACGACCACACCCTTCGACATGGTCGTGCGCAACGAGGTCGACCGGTACCACCTCGTCATGGACGCCATCAACAACGCCGGCCGTCAGGTGCGCGGTGCGAGCGACCTCCAGGCCTGGTGCCAGAGGCAGCTGGCGCGGCACGGCGAGTACATCGTCGAGCACCTCGAGGACCTGCCCGAGGTGCGGGACTGGGTCATCTCCCGCCCGCTGGACTACTGACGCCGAGACCTGGGCGGGGCCGACGGGGTCAGCCGCGCCGCGGGGCGACCACGACCTCCACGCCGTTGGCCCGGAACCGCTCGAGCCGGTCCGGGTCGGCCGACGCGTCGGTGACGAGCGTCCATCGGGACGGCATGACGGCCCACGCGTGGAACGGGGACTGGCCGATCTTGTCCGCGTGCGCGAGGACGTAGGTGTGCTCCGCACGGCTCATCATCAGCTCCTTGAGCCGCGTCTGCTCGAGGTCGGCCTCGCAGATGCCTCGCTCGGCGTGGACGGCGTCGGCCCCCATGAAGGCACGGTCGAACGACAGCCGCTGGACCGCGGCCTCGGCGAGCGGCCCGACGAACGCCTGGCTCAGCGGGCGGAGCCGCCCACCCAGGGCGATGACCTCGATGCCGGGGCGCTCGGCGAGGGTCGACATGGCGCTGATGCCGGCTGTGACGACGGTGAGCTCGGTCAGCGACGGGGTGCGGCTCATGGCGTCGGCGAGCGCGCCCGTCGTGGAACCGGCGTCGAGCAGGACCGTCTCTCCGGGCTCGACCTGCGCCGCGGCCCACCGCGCGATGTCGCGCTTGGCCTCGTGCGCCTCGCCGAGCCGCTGCCGCAGCGAGGCCTCAGGGTGGTGCGAGAGGCTCATGACGCCGCCGTAGGTCCGGGCGAGCTTGCCCTGTGCGGTCAGCTTCGCGAGGTCGCGACGGATGGTCGACGGCGTGACGCCCAGCTGGTCCGAGAGGTCCTCGACGCTGGCCAGGCCGCTGGTCGTGGCAAGACGCACGATCTCGCCACGGCGGGTCTGTGCGCTCTGCTTCGCCACGAGCGGCACCTTAGGCGTCGGCGGGCCGCGGCGCCATCTCCGCGCCGAGCCGCAACGCCTCGATCATCGAGCGGTGGTCGGCGATGCCCTTGCCGGCGATGTCGAACGCCGTGCCGTGGTCGACCGAGGTGCGGATGACCGGCAGGCCGATGGTGACGTTGACGCCGGCCTCGAGGCCGAGGACCTTGACCGGCCCGTGGCCCTGGTCGTGGTACATCGCGACGACGAGGTCGTAGTCGCCCCGGCCGGCGAGGAAGAAGAGCGTGTCCGCGGGCAGCGCACCGTGCACGTCGATGCCGTCGGCGCGGCAGGCCTCGACGCCGGGGTTGATCTTGGTCTCCTCCTCGCCGTGGCCGAAGAGCCCGTTCTCGCCGGCGTGCGGGTTGATGCCGCAGACGCCGATCTTGGGGTTCGGGGTGCCGGCGTCGACGAGCGCCTTGTGGCCGCGGCGGATGACCCTCTCGACGAGGCCCGGCTCGATGCGCTCGACGGCGTCGAGGAGCCCGATGTGGGTCGTGACGTGGATGACCTTGACCTTCTCGGTCGAGAGCATCATCGAGACCTCGGGGGTGCCGGTGAGGTGGGCGAGCAGCTCGGTGTGGCCGGGGAAGACATGGCCGCCGGCGTGCAGCGCCTCCTTGTTGAGCGGCGCCGTGCAGATGGCCTGCACCTTGCCGGCCATGGCGAGCTGGGCGGCGACGCGGACGTAGTGGTACGCGGCGTTGCCGGCGACGGCCGACAGCTGCCCGAACGGCAGGTCGGCCGGCAGCATCCCGAGGTCGATGACGTTGATCCGGCCGGGGACCTGCTCGGCCTCCTCCACGTCGTTGACCGTGACGATGTCGACGGCCGCACCGACGATGTCGGCGGCCTGCTTGAGCCGCAGCGCATCGCCGACGACGACCGTCCGCGCGAGCCCGGAGACCTCCGGCTCGGCCAGTGCTCGGACGATGATCTCCGGACCGATGCCGGCGCCATCGCCCATGGTCACGGCGATGCGGGGTAGGACGGGGCTCATCGGTTCTCCTCGGTAGTGGCGCGGGTGCGCGACGGGGGGTGGGGTGAGTCGGTTTCTGGGGGCAGGGATGATGCAGGGCGTGCAGGGAGCGGAGCGGCCGTCGCCAGGAGCTGCTCGGCGACGTGGCGCAGGGCGTCGGCGTCGCCGAAGCTGCCGGGCCGGGTCACGACGACACGGGTGGGTGTCGTGAGGCCGTCGGTGGTGCGACGCAGGCTCACGACGGTGCCGCTGCCGAGCGAGGCGACGACCTCCAGCTCGTCGGTGCCGAGCCGGTCGAGGACGGCGCGTGCCGTCTGGCCGCCGGCGAGGAAGACGGCGTCGAAGCCGTCCGCGACGGCGGCGACGGCGTCGGCGAGCGCTGCCACGATGCGGGTGGATGCGGTGGGGTCGGGGTGGGCGGCCGGGTCCACCGCGACGAGGGCGAGGCCCTCGCGTCCGAGCGCCTCCACCTCGCTCCGCACGGCGGCCGGGTCGGACAGGAGCATCGTCGGGTCGACGAGCAGCTGGCTCGTCGCCAGGGGGCTGACCTCGTCGAGCTGCGCCGCGACGGTGTCCGTGCGGGTGCCGAGCACCATGAGCAGCGAGCCGACGTGGGGGAGCCCAGGGAACGACCCGGGCCTGGCCGACGCGTCCGGGCGCGACGCCTCCGCCGGTGCCCCGTCCCCTCCGGGCCCCGGAAGGGCGCGCACCGCGGCGGCGGTCAGGGCACCGGAACCGACGAGCAGCGGCGTGCCGAACGCGGTCTGTGCCGCGGCCACGACGGCATCGAGGTCGGCGTCGTACCGGGCGTCGCAGACGGGGGCGCAGCCTTCGGCGACGGCCTGCCGCAGCGCGTCCGCCAGAGTCGCCACCTCGCCGCGGACGGCGTCGAGCGGCACGAGGGCCGTGCGCATCGTGCGCAACGCCTCGGCGATGCTCGTCGGTGGCGGGGTGGGTTCGACCGCCCAGAGCGTCGTCTCGTGCAACGGCGCACCGCCGACGTGGAGGACGCCGCCCGTGACCGTCCGTCCGAGGGCCGGGTTGGCGACGGCGATGACCGGCGTGCGGCCCAGACGCTCGGCGAGCGCCGCGACCTCGGCCGCGACGTTGCCGCGCAGGAGCGAGTCGACCTTCTGGACCACGACGCAAGCACCGGACACGAGATCGCCTGCGGCCCGGACTCGGTCGCGGGCGGCTGCGTCGTCGAGGGTACGCGCGTCCGTGTCGACGACGACGACACGGGCCGACCCGTCAGCGACGGCGGCGGCCGTCGTCGTGCCGTCGGTCGTCGCCAGGAGGCGGAGCGGAACACTGCGCGAAACGCGCAAGAGTCCGTGCGCAGCGCACTCGGCGGCACCGCTGAGGTCGTCGGCGACGACGGCGAGCTCCGGCGTGCTTCGCATCGTGCCTCCCGTCCTCCGAATGTCGGAAAAGTTCTTGTGAGACAAGGCTTCGGGCGTCCCTGCCCCTTGTTGAGCCAAGCGTCCGCGACCATCTCGCCCGGCGGGGGAGCGGCTGTGCAGCGAGGCTTGCTCGTGAAAATTGACGGTACAGGTCTTGCGCATTTCGCGCAATGGTGCGACGGTTGGGTCATCCCGAACGGCGCACAACGCGCAGTTGCGGTCTCGGCCAACTCAACGAGGAGTCCAGATGCCCCACACGCCAGCACCGCTTCCCCAGCCCGACCAGCCGGTGCGCGAGGTCTCCCGCCGGTCGATGCTGAAGTTCGCGTCCCTCGCGGGCGCCGGGGCGCTCCTCGCCCCCGCGATCGCGGCGTGCGCGGGCCCGAAGTCGGCGACGAACGCGAGCACCGGTGGTGCCGCCGCCGCGGGAGGCAAGCTGAGCATCGTGCTCAACCGCAACCTCGTCAGCCTGGACAACAAGCTGAACCAGTACGACGCGGCGGTCACGGTCCAGCGTGCGGTGCGCGAGGCCCTCACCAAGATCGGTGACGACCTCAAGCCCGAGCTCGTCCTGGCCGAGTCGTTCGAGCAGACCAAGCCCACGGAGTGGACCGTCAAGCTGCGCAGCGGGATCCACTACTCCGACAAGTCCCCGGTCACCGTGGAGGACGTCGAGACCGCCCTCAAGCTCTACTTCCAGGTGCCGGCCGGCTACGTCGCCTCCCAGTTCCCCGAGCAGCCGACCTTCAGCAAGGTCGACGACAAGACCTTCACGCTGACGACCAAGGTCCCCGTCGTCTCCCTCAACTCGCTGATGTCGAACATCCTCATCACGCCGGCCAAGGACAACAAGGCCGAGGAGCTGTCGACCGGCCTCGGCACGGGCCCGTTCGTCATCGCCTCGGCCGACACCGGCACCGGCACGTACCGCCTCACCCGCAACGAGAACTACTGGGGCGAGAAGGCCAAGCTCGAGGAGGTCAACGTCTCCTACCAGGAGGAGGAGGGCGCGCGCGTCATCGCCATCACCTCCGGCCAGGCAGACGTCATCGACACCATCACGCCCGAGTCCGCGGCCTCGCTCAAGACGAACGCCGACGTCGACGTCATCGAGACGCCCGGCACCCGCCTGATCCACCTCTTCTACAACTTCCGCAAGCCCGCCGGCCACCCCCTCGCCGACCCGAGGGTCCGCGAGGCGCTGACCTACGCGATCGACCACGACTCGCTCATCAAGGCCCTCATGAACGGCCAGGTCAGCTCGGCCGAGGGCGTCGTGCCCAAGACTCTCGCGGGCTACGCCAAGACCGGCGAGTACGTGTACGACCCGGCCAAGGCCAAGAAGATGCTGGCCGACGCGGGGGTCTCCGACCTCAAGCTGACTTTCATCTGGGAGGACTCCGAGTTCGCCGGCGCCTCGCGCGTCCTCGAGGCCATCTCGCAGATGCTCGCCGCCGTCGGCGTCACGGCCACCCTGAAGATGATCCCGAAGGGCGGCGAGATCAACGCCTGGCGCCGTGGCGAGGCGGGAGACTGGGACGTGCTCGCGAACGGCTACGGCAACCAGACCGGCCTGGCCCTGACCAACCTCGTCGGCCAGTACGGCGGCACGCCCGCCAAGGAGAAGACCAAGGACACCTACCAGGGCTACGTCTTCCCCGACATCGTCGCGATCCTCGACCAGGCCGGTGCCGAGGCCGACGAGACGAAGCGCGACGAGCTGCTCAAGCAGGCCCAGGAGAAGATCTGGGCCACGTGGCCGGCCCTGTGGGCCTGGACGCCGAACAACGTCCTCGCCAAGCGCAAGCGCGTCACCACGCTCAAGCTGCGCGCCATCAACTCCTACGACCTCGGGTCCGTCACCGTCTCCGCGTGACGCGCCCCACCTGCAGGTGACCCCATGCTGAACTACGTCCTCAAGCGCATCGGGCAGACGGTCCTGACCGCCTTCCTGGCGACCGCGTCGGTCTTCGTGCTGCTGCGCCTCGCCCCGGGCGACCCGGCCGCCAACTACGCACCACCGAACCCCACGTCGGCCCAGCTCGAGGCGATCCGCCGGGAGTTCGGGCTCGACCAGCCGATCTGGGTCCAGTTCGCGACCTTCCTGTCACACCTGTTCCACGGGGACGTCGGCACGTCGTTCTTCTTCAAGCAGCCGGCCCTCGACGTCGTCATGGAGCGGCTGCCCTACACCATCACCCTGGCGGTCGCGGCCATCCTGCTCACGACGGTCGTCGCGATCCCGCTCGGGGTGTGGATGGCCCGCCGCGCCAACACCGGTCCCGAGCTCGGGGCGAACATCGCCACTATCGCGGGCCAGTCGATGCCGGACTTCTGGATCGGCTTCGTCCTGCTCATCGTCTTCGCCGTCAACCTCGGCTGGTTCGCGCCGGCCGGGTTCGACACGGTGAGCGCGATCATCCTGCCGACGGTGACCATCGCGATCCTGCAGGTGGCGCTCATCTCGCGTCTCGTGCGCCGAGAGATGGTCGCCAACCTCACGGCGCCCTACCTCACGGTCGCCCGGTCGCGCGGTGTGCCCGAGCGCCGCCTCGTCTGGGGGCACGCCTTCGGCAACTCGGCCATCCCCGTCGTGACGGCGCTCGGCACGCGCTTCGCCGCGATGCTCAACGGCGTCGTCATCGTCGAGGTCGTCTTCAAGTGGCCGGGGGTCGGTGAGCTCGTCGTCAACGCCCTCAAGCAGCGCGACTTCCCGCTCATCCAGGCCACCGTCCTCGTCACTGTCGTGCTCGCGCTGCTCGTGCAGCTCGTCGTCGACCTGCTCTACCCGCTCATGGACCCGCGGGTCCGACTCGGAGAGGCCACCTCATGAGCACCGCAGCCAGCACGGAGGACGTGCCGACGCGCCCGGACCTCGGCACCCGCACGGCGAGCCCCTCGGCCGTGACCGCGCAGCTGCGCCGCCGGTCGGCCGCGGCCCGACGCGCCCGGTACAGCACGATCAAGATCTGGGCCGGGGCGATCAGCGCCGGGCTCGTCGTGGTTCCCGTCCTCCTCGCCCGGTGGCTGCCGCTGCCGGATCCCATCGTGGGCCAGCTGAGCGAGTCGGCCCTGCCGCCGTTCAGCCCCGGCCACCTCCTCGGCACCGACCCGAACGGCCGCGACCTGCTCTCGCGGGTCCTGCACGGCGGGCAGACCTCCCTGCTCATCGGTTGCCTCGCCATCATCGTGTCGGGCCTCGTCGGCATCGCCGCGGGCGCGGCTGCCGGCTACTTCGGGGGCTGGACCGACACCATCGTCTCGCGCCTGCTCGAGGCCCAGATGTCGCTGCCGCTGCTGCTCATGCTCCTGCTCGTCGTCGGCCTCTTCGGCCCGTCGATCGTCGTCATCACGGCGGTCATCGCCTTCGCCCAGTGGCCGGAACCGGCTCGCATCACGCGGGCGCTCGTGCTCGTCGAGAGGGAGAAGCCGTACGTCGCGGCGTCGCGCGTCCTCGGCCTGCACCGGGTCGCGATCATCGCCAGACACGTCATCCCCAACATCCTCCAGCAGGTGCTCGTCGTCGTGCTCCTGCTGCTCGCCCAGGCGGTGCTGCTCGAGAGCGCGCTCGCGTTCCTCGGCGCCGGCGTCCAGCGGCCCTACCCCACGTGGGGCGGCATCATCAGCGACGGCCGGGAGCTGTTCGTCACGGGCAGGTGGTGGCTCGTCACCGTCCCAGGCATCGTCATCGCGCTGCTCGTCGTCGGCGTCAACCTGCTCGGCGACGGCCTGCGCGACCGCGTCCGGCGTTCGAAGGAGGCGTGATGGCCCTGCTCGAGGTCAAGGACCTTCAGGTCGAGCTCATCACCCTCGACCGCGTCGTGCGCGCCGTCGACGGCGTCACCTTCAGCGTGGACCGGGGCGAGACCGTGACGATCATCGGCGAGTCCGGGTCGGGCAAGTCGACGACGGCCATGGCGATCCTGCGGCTGCTGCCCGACGACCTCGCCGTCATCTCCGGCGAGGCCCGCATCGACGGCCAGGACGTCACGGGCAGCCGCAAGGTCATCGACGCCCTGCGCGGCCGGTCCGTGGCGCTCGTGCCCCAGGACCCGATGACGGCCCTCAACCCGATCCGGAGCATCGGCGCCCAGATGGTCGAGGCGGTCCAGGTCAAGTACCCCAAGCTGTCGAAGGCGCAGGCCCGCGAGCGGGCGCTCGCACTCATGGAGCGCGTCCACATCAGCAACCCGGGCAAGCAGTTCGACGCCTACCCCCACCAGCTGTCCGGCGGCATGCTGCAGCGCGTCCTCATCGCCATGGCGGTCTCCACCGACGCCGACCTCATCGTCGCCGACGAGCCGACGAGCGCCCTCGACGTCACGGTGCAGGCCGGCATCCTCGACCTGCTCCTCGAGCTGCAGGAGCAGACGGGTATCGGCCTGCTGCTCATCACGCACGACCTCGGCGTCGCCCGGCTCATGAGTGACCGCGTCCACGTCATGAAGGACGGCGCGTTCGTCGAGGGGGGCCCGGTCGCCGACGTCGTCGACCACCCGCAGCACCCGTACACGCAGAAGCTGCTCGGCGCGATCCCCGAGCTGGGCCCGTGGGACGACCCCGCCCTGCGTGACCGCGGACCCGGCGAGCCCGACACGTCCCTGCCGGAGAACGCCACTGGGACCGCCGCGGCACCCGTGGTCGCCGACGAGCCGGCCTCGCCGGCGACCGGCCCCACCGACCCGACCGACCCGACCTCGCGCGTCAAGGAGGCGACCCATGGCTGAGGCTCCGCTGCTCGAGGTGAGCAACCTCGTCGTCGAGTACCGCACCGGCAAGGAGACCTTCCGGGCGGTCGACGACGTGTCGTTCAGCGTGCCGCGGGGCGGGACGCTCGCCGTCGTCGGTGAGTCCGGCTGCGGCAAGTCCACGGTGGCCAAGGCCCTCGTACGCCTGCTGCGCCCCACGTCGGGCTCGATCGTCCTCGACGGCACCGACCTCGCGACGCTGTCCGAGCGCGCGCTGCGCCCGCTGCGGCACCGCATCCAGATGGTGTTCCAGGACCCCTACGGCTCGCTGGACCCGCATCTCACGGCGCAGCAGATCGTCGCCGAACCGGTCGCGGTCCGTGGCGAGCGCTCGAGGAAGGTGCAACGCGACCGTGCCGCCGAGCTGCTCGACCTCGTCGGCCTGCCGAAGAGTGCCCTGACCCGCAAGCCGCCGGAGTTCTCCGGCGGGCAGCGCCAGCGCATCGGCATCGCTCGCGCCCTCGCCTCCGAGCCCGAGCTGCTCGTGTGCGACGAGGCGACAAGTGCTCTCGACGTGTCGGTCCAGGCCCAGGTCATCGAGCTGCTCCGCGAGATCCAGCGCGAGCGCGGCCTGACGTACCTGTTCATCTCGCACAACCTCGGTGTCGTGCGGGCGATCTCGAAGGAGACGCTCGTCATGCGGGCCGGTCGTGTCGTCGAGCAGGGGGCCACCGAGGAGCTGCTGGCCCGCCCCCGCGAGGAGTACACGCAGCGGCTGCGTCGCTCGGCGCTCGAGCCCGCCCTCATGACCGGCCTCAAGCCGCGCCACCTCATCCGTCACATCGCCGCCGCCCGTGCGGCAGAGAGCGAGAAGATCGCATGACCGACCTGCCCACCGTCGACCTGCCCGGGCTCGACCGACCGCTCCCGCGGCTCGTGCTCGGCACGATGACGTTCGGCGACACGGTCGACCTCGACACCGCACGGACGATGGTCGACGTCGCGATCGGGGCCGGGGTCACCTCGGTCGACACGGCCAACGGCTACGCCGGGGGAGCGAGCGAGGAGATGCTCGGGGAGATCCTCCAGGGCCGACGGGACGCCGTGACGCTCGCCACCAAGGCCGGCATCTACCCCGGTGACGCGGGCGGAGCGCCGCTGCTGTCGGCGTCCGCCCTGCGGTCCTCGCTGGAGGCGAGCCTGCGGCGACTGCGGACCGAGCACATCGACGTCTACTACCTGCACCAGCCCGACCGCTCCGTCCCGATCGACGAGACCGTCTCCGCCCTGGGCGACTTCGTCAAGGAGGGCAAGGTCCGCGCCATCGGCGTGTCCAACTTCGCCGCGTGGCAGATCGGTGACGTCAACGCCGCCTGTGACGCGCTCGGCACGCCGCGTCCGGTGCTCGCCCAGCAGCTCTACAACCTCGTCGCCCGACGCATCGAGGCCGAGTACGTCGAGTTCGCCACCACGAAGGACCTCGCGACGGTCGTCTACAACCCGCTCGGCGGGGGCCTGCTGACGGGCCGCCACACCTTCACCGAGTCGCCGACCGAGGGGCGCTTCGGCTCGTCGGCACTGTCGACCATGTACAAGGACCGCTACTGGAACGCCGAGACGTTCGCGGTCATCGACGCCCTGTCGGCCGTCGCCGCCGACGCGGGTGTCACCCTTCCCGCGCTGGCCCTGCGTTGGCTGCTGTCCAAGCCGGTCGTGTCCTCGGTGCTGCTGGGCGGGTCCAAACCACATCAGCTGGAGGCCAACATCACTGCTGCACAAGCCGGTCCGCTGGCCGAGGACGTCGTCGCCGCGTGCGACGAGGCGGGCTCGCCCCTCCTGGGCTCGATGCCGGGATACAACCGATGAGCGCGGCGGAGGCCCCTCGGACCGCCTTGGAGCGCAGCCGCGCCCGTGTCCTGGACTACGCCCGACGGGTCCGTTCGCGCGAGCCGATCCTGGGCTACTGGGTCATCATCGACTCGCCGGTGTCGACAGAGCGCCTCGCGCGCGTGGGCTGGGACTACGTGTGCTTCGACGCCCAGCACGGCCTCCTCGACTACAAGGGCATCCTGTCCGGGATGCAGGCCATCGACGCCGGGGGCGAGTCGGTGGGCATGGTCCGGGTCGGCGCCAACGACCCGTTCCTCATCGGGCAGGCTCTCGACGCCGGGGCTGCCGGGGTCATCGTGCCGCTCGTCAACACCGCCGAGGACGCCGCCCGCGCCGTGTCGTACGCCAAGTACGGCCCCGAGGGCATCCGCTCCTACGGCCCGATGCGCTCACAGCTGCGGATCGGCCCGGACCCCGCGGCCTCGAACGAGGCGACCGTCGTGCTCGTGATGATCGAGACCCCCCAGGGCCTGGAGAACGTCGAGCGGATCGCGGCGACCCCCGGTGTCGACGGGCTCTACATCGGCCCGTCCGACCTGCGACTGGCGGTGGGTGGCTCGACCTCGACCGACCCGACCGTCGACGACGTCTTCGAGGCCGCCGTCGAGCGCATCCTTCGGGCGGCGCAGACGGCGGGCATCGCCGCCGGGTTCCACACGCCCAGTGGGGAGGCCGCCGCCAAGCGCCTCGGCCAGGGGTTCACGCTCGCCACGGTGTCCTCCGACCTGGTCCACCTCGAACAGGTGGCGACCGCGCACCTGCGGGCTGCCCGGGGGGAGTCGTGACGCTCGCCGCCGATCCCGTCGCCGACGGCGTCGTCCGGGTGCGGGACGAGGCGACCTTTCCGCATGCCTTCCCGACGGCGCTGCTGCCCACGCCGACCGTGCAGTGCCACGCGGCCAACCTCGCGTGGCTGCCCGGCGGCGACCTGGCCTGCGTGTGGTTCGGTGGGACGCAGGAGGGGGTCGCCGACATCTCGGCGTACCTGTCCGTGCTGCCCGCCGGGTCCGACACGTGGCGGGCCCCGGTGCGGCTCAGCGACGACCCGACGCGCTCGGAGCAGAATCCGGTGCTCTTCGTCGCCACCGACGCGGAGGTGTGGCTGCTCTACACGGCCCAGCTGGCCGGCAACCAGGACACCTCCGAGGTGCGTCGGCGCATCTCGCGCGACGGCGGCGTGACCTGGGACGAGCCGACCGTGCTGTTCCCGGCCACCGAGCAGGGCGGCGTGTTCGTGCGCCAGCCCCCGGTCGTCCTGCCGACCGGCCGCATCCTCGTGCCCGTCTTCAACTGCGTCACGGTGCCGGGGGAGAGGTGGGCCGGTGACGCCGACACGTCCGGGGTGCGGGTCAGCGACGACGGAGGCTCCACGTGGACCGACGTCGAGGTGCCTGGCTCCCTCGGCTGCGTGCACATGAACATCGTCGAGCGACAGGACGGATCGCTGTGGGCGTGCTTCCGCAGCCGGTGGGCCGACCATGTGTGGGAGACGACGTCGACAGACGGCGGCAGCACCTGGAGCCGGCCGGTGCCGACCGTCCTGCCGAACAACAACTCGTCGATCCAGGCGGCCGCCTTCGGCGACGGCCGGGTGGCGCTCGTCCTCAACCGCAGCAGTGCCGCCGACGCCACGGCGCGCCGGGTCTCGCTCTACGACGAGATCGACGACGACGGCATCCGGGAGGACGTCCACGGCCCGGTGCTCGCCGATGTGGGCCCTGCACCCGGTTCCGCCGGCGGCCCCGCCTCGGGTGGCCTCGCCGTGGGCGGACCCGCCCGGGTGGACCGCGCCGAGGAGCGCCCCAGGGCGTTCTGGGGTGCGCCCCGCGCGCCGATGACGCTCGGCGTCAGCGTCGACGACGGTCGCACCTGGCCGGCGCTGCTCGACGTCGAGACCGGTGACGGGTACTGCCTGTCGAACAACTCGCGCGACGGGCTCAACCGTGAGCTGTCCTACCCGTCGGTGCTGGCCGGCCGCGACGGTGACCTCCACCTGGCCTACACGTGGCACCGTCGCGCCATCCGGTACGTGCACGTGCCGGCCGACGCCGTCGACCGGTTGGTGGCGCAGGCCGGCCGGGCCGATGGCACGCAACCGCCCGCGGACGCGTCGACGCGTCCGGGGTCGACGTCCACCGGGTCGGCGTGACCGGACCGGGGAGCGCAGGCTTGTCGAGACGGACCCCCGGACCGGCGCCGCGCACCGCCGTCGTCACCGGTGCCAGCTCCGGCATCGGGCTCGCCGTGGCCGCCGAGCTGCTCGACGCCGGGTGGCACGTCATCGGGCTGAGCCGGACCCGTGGGTTCCTCCCGGGCAGCGCCGCGTGGCTGGCCTGCGACCTGACTGACGTCACCTCGGTCAACGACGCCGTCGCGGCGGTGCGGGCGACCCCGGGCGGCGGTCTGGGCGCCGTGGTCCATGCCGCGGGACTTCAGCACTCCGGGCGCATCGGCGCCCTCGACCACGCCGGTGGCGAGCGCATGTGGGCCGTGCACGTCCGAGCCGCCGAACGGCTCGTGGACGGGCTCATCGAGCACGTCGCCGACGGCGGCCGCGTCGTGCTCGTCGGCAGCCGGACGATGACCGGGGTACCGGGCAAGAGCCAGTACGCCGCGACGAAGGCGGCGCTCGTGGCCCTCGCCCGCTCGTGGGCCGCCGAGCTCGCGCCGCGACGCGTCACGGTCAACGTCGTGGCGCCCGGTCCGACCCGCACGCCGATGCTCGAGGACCCGAACCGGGCGGCCACCCCGCCCGTCCTGCCACCGCTCGGTCGGCTCGTCGAGCCCGCCGAGGTCGCCGGGCTCGTGCGCTTCCTCCTCGAGCCCTCCGGGGCCATGGTCACCGGGCAGACGCTCGTCATGTGCGGTGGAGCATCGCTGCCCTGAGGTGGTGACGCGCACGGGTGGTGACGTGAACGTGTGGTGGGCCCCGTCGGGCTCGAACCGACGACCAGCGGATTAAAAGTCCGACGCTCTACCAACTGAGCTAGAGGCCCGAGGGTTCGGCGTGAGAAGCAGCTTCCCGGCGGCTTGATCGGAACAACAGCCCTGCGCGTCGCTGCCGAGCGCGATCCCCAGCGCAAGTATGCCTCAGGCGGTCATGGGGCCAGGCACCGCCCACCGTCGTCCAGGGACCCGCGAGGAGCCCCGAGACGCGTCGGCCGGCTCGCCGTCCGACGAGCCGACCGACCTCGGAGCCGGTGCGGGCTCAGCAGGGGACGATGTTGTGCTCGGGTCCGAACGGGAACCCGGTGATATTCTCCGCGCCGTCCTCCCCGACCACGAGGATGTCGTGCTCCCGGTACCCGCCGGCCCCCGGCTCGCCGTCCAGGACCGTGATCATCGGCTCCATCGAGACGACCATGCCGGGCTCGAGCACGGTGTCGATGTCCTCGCGCAGCTCGAGGCCCGCCTCGCGGCCGTAGTAGTGCGACAGCACCCCGAAGGAGTGCCCGTAGCCGAAGGTGCGGTTCGGCAGGAGGCCGTGGCCGACGTAGATCTCGTTGAGCTCTGCGGCGATGTCCTTGCAGACGGCGCCGGGCTTGATGAGCTCGAGGCCGCGGCGGTGCACCTCGACGTTGATCTCCCACAGCTCCAGGGAGCGGGCGTCGGGCTCGCCGAGGAACAGGGTCCGCTCGAGGGCCGTGTAGTAGCCGGAGGTCATCGGGAAGCAGTTGAGCGACAGGATGTCACCGCGCTGCAGCCTGCGGGTGGTCGCCCAGTTGTGGGCGCCGTCGGTGTTGATGCCCGACTGGAACCAGACCCACGTGTCGCGGATCTCGCTGTCGGGGAAGGTCCGTGCGATCTCGTGCACCATCGCCTCGGTCCCGATGAGGGCCACCTCGTACTCGCTGATGCCCTCGCGGATCGCAGCCTTGATGGCCTCGCCGCCGAGGTCGCCGATGCGGGCGCCGTGCTTGATGACCTCGATCTCCTCGGCGGACTTGATCATCCGCTGGCGCATCGCGTCCTGGGCCACGTCGACGAGCTCGGCCCCGCCGAGGACGGCCTGCAGCCTGGCGTGGGCGTCGAGCGAGAGCGTGTCGAACTCGACGCCGACCCGGCGGGGCGTGATGCCGCGCTGGGCGAGGGCCTCCTGGACTCCGTACTGGAAGTTGTCGCGGCGCCAGTCGGTGTACACGATGTTCTCGCCGTAGCTGCGCCGCCACGGCATTCCGGCGTCGATGTTGGCGGTGACGGTCACCTGTTCGGTCGGGGTGACCACGAGGGCGTACGAGCGGCCGAAGTACGTGAAGAGGAAGTCGGAGTAGTACTTGATGCCGTGGTAGGAGGTCAGCACGACGGCATCGAGTCCCTTGGCGGCCATGATCCGGCGAAGGCCGGTCAGGCGACGCTCGAACTCGGCGTCGGAGAAGGTGAGCGGGACCTTCGCGCCGTTGTGCAGCTCCTTGAGCCGCTCGAGCTCGCTGACCGAGGTGACGGGGGTGGCGATGGACATGGTGTATCTCCTTCAGAGGGTGGTGAATCCGGGGACGGCGTGAGCCAGGTCGGTGCGTGACGGCTCGGCATCGGGTCGGTGGCCGGGCTCGGCGCCGGCTCGGGGGCCCAGCTCGACACCGATCGACGCCACGAGCGCGGCCGAGGTGCGCTCGAGGAGCAGGCGCCCTGCGCCCACGGATGCCGCGGCCGCCGAGGAGAGGCAGCCCGAGGCGGGCGTCAGCTCCGGACGGACGGGCAGCCGGTCGTAGCGGGGCAGCTGGGCGGCCGGCAGGTCCATGACGCGGTCGAGGTGGACCAGCTCGGGGTGCAGGTGCAGCATCAGCGAGGTCTCGAGGACGCCGCCGTGCTCGACGTCCCAGCCGGGGAACGCGCCGCGGTAGATCTCCTCGATCGTCTCGTCGTCGACGAAGTCCCAGTAGGACAACAGGACTGCCGAGACGTCCTCGCCGCGCCGCTGCAGCTCGGTCGTGGCCTGCTCGACCCCGTCGTAGAGGAACTGGTAGTTCTCGAAGTGGCCGTTGAGGAAGACGATCCGGCGGGCACCGTGCCGCGCGAACTCCAGCGTCAGCGTCCGGGCGATGGCGATGACGGTCGTCGCGTCGAGGCTCGTCGTGCCGGCCAGGTGGTTGCCGCCGCCGGAGCGCTGCTGCGACTTGTAGCCGTACACGACGGGCGCCGCGACGACACCGTCGACGGCCTCGGCGACACGCCGGCTCATGGCCTTGGCGAGCATGACGTCGGTCTGCAGGGGGAGGTGGGGTCCGTGCTGCTCGATCGCGCCGACCGGGACGATGACCGGTGCTCCGCGACCGATCAGCTCGCGGTAGGTGAAGGCGTCGAGCTCCTCCATGAGGACGGTGGTGGGCATGGCTGCTCCTGGGCGGGTTCTCGGGTGTGCGGGCAGGGTCGCGCGCTGCGGCGGGTGGGTCGGGCACGGCCCCACCCGCCGCGCGGTCGGTGAGGTCGTCACCGCAGGGGCGCAGGGACCTCGGCCGGGGTCGTCGCCGGCTGGCCGGGGGCGTCCACGTGGTCTGCGTCGTGGACGCACGCGTCGCCGTGGTCGCGCAGGTAGTCCTCGTCGGCCAGGTCGGTCTTGATGCTCAGCGGCACGCCGTGGTGGATGCGGTCGCGGAACCGCGGGTAGCCGAGGGCGAGGTAGAGCAGCCCGGAGGTCAGCGTGCCCGCCAGCCACGACAGGTCGACCCCGCCCATGGCCGTGGCGGCCGGGCCCTGGAAGGCCGGGAGACCGCCGTACATGAACACCCACGTCATGGAGAGGCCGCAGACGAAGGCGACGATCGCCGACCAGTTGACGGACTTCAGACGGGTGTCGCGGGGGTTGACGAACAGGTAGCCGAAGGTCTTGTGACGGCGCTCGAAGACGAAGTAGTGCACGGCCATGATGCCGCCCCACGTCGCCACCCAGGCCGCGATGGCGATGATCCAGTTGTCGAGGAGCGTCGCGAAGTCCTCGGCGAAGAGGAAGCCGATGACGGCGCACATCGAGAGGCAGCCCACGATGACCGAGAGCTTCTTGCGGCCGATGCGGATGTCGAGCGCCTGGAACGCGACGCCGAACGTGTACAGGTTGATGATGTTCGTGGCGATGGGCCCGTGGATGACGAGCAGGATGACCGGGATCGCCATGGCGCCGAAGCTCTTGACGACGAGCTCACCGGGGTCGGCGGTGCCGTGCATCGTCGCGAGGCTCGCACCGAGCACGCCGAGCCACACGACGGGCAGGAACTGGCCGAGGACCGAGGTGAGGTAGAGCTTCCACTGCGGGATGCGCTTGGAGACGAACCGCGAGTAGTCCGGCGCGTACGTGAACCAGCCGATACCCCAACCGATCCCGATCGCGGTCATGATGCCCGACATGGCGGCCCAGCGCTCTCCGCCGGTCAGCACCTTTCCGGGAGGGCCGGCGTAGCCCCAGTCGATGGGCAGCTGGGTCCAGGCGATGACCGACATGACGATGAGCACGATGATCGTGGGCGGCATCGTGATGCGCTCGAACTTCGCGATGGCGCTGTAGCCGCGGTAGCAGATGCCGACCTGGATGCTCATGATCACGGCCGCCACGCCGATCTTCCAGGCGAGGTTGGACGCGTCCGGGTCGACCCAGCCGATCTTGGCGAACAGCGCCATGACGAGGTCGAGGATGACCCACGTGTTGACGGCCGACCAGCCCACCGCGACGACGGCCTGGATGGCGGCCGGCAGGTAGGCGCCGCGGCGGCCGAAGGCGCCGCGGGCCAGGAGCATGCCGGTGGCGCCGGTCTTCTGCCCGAGGAGGACGAAGAAGCCGAACCCGACCATGCCGATGATGTTGCCGACGACGAGGACGGTCATCGTGTCGGCGAAACCGAGGCCGAGGTGGATGCCGAGCGCGCCGAGGATCCAGTTGATGGGGGCGACGTTGGCGCCGGCCCAGATCCAGAACTGGCCGGACACCTTCGTCGTGCGAGCAGACTCCGGGACGGGCTGGAGCACGTCTTCGACGGTGTGCGTCACCTCTTCCGAGGTGCTGTGCGGGGAAAGGCTCATGTGGGGACTGCTTTCGTCGTTGAAACCCCTGCGGATGAATGCCGGCTGCCGACAACGGTAGGATCCGCGTTTCCTCCCTTCCAGCCTCAGAGTGTCGCCTGTGGCAACGTCGATGGGTGACAACCTGTCGCCGGCACTGGGATCGTGGCCGGTATGTCCCTGCTTCTGAGTGAGATCCTGGACAGCGGCGTCCTCGCCCCGGGCGCACCACGGGTGGTTGCCGGGGAGCGCGCGGTCGCCACGAGTCGCGTGCGCTGGGTGCACTCGAGCGAGGTGCTCGAGATCGCGCCGCTGCTGTCGGGCGGAGAGCTGCTCCTCACCGGCGGCGTCGCTCTCCTGGCGCTCAAACCCGCCGCACAGGTCGAGTACGTCTGGAGCCTCGGGCGGCGGGGCGTCGCCGCGCTCGCCGTCGAGACGGCCGGGTCCGGGCGGCACCTGCCGGCCGAGCTGGTCGCGGCCGCCGAGGAGGCCGGCCTGCCGCTTCTCGAGCTGCGTCAGGTGGTCCCGTTCGTCGAGGTCGCCGAGGAGGTCAACCGACGGATCGTCTCCGCGCAGGTCGCCGCGCTGCAGGTCGCCGACCAGCTGTCCCGCGCGCTCACCGAGCGCATCGCGAGCTCCGGGACGGCCCTCGAGCCGTTGCTGGTCGTCATCGCCGAGGCCCTCGACGTCCATGTGCGCGTGCTCGACACCCGCGGCGGCCTGCTCGCGGCGGCCGGGCCCGAGCCGGACGTGGAGACGTCCGGTGACGGCCGTCGGCTGGGCGCCGAGCTGGAGGTGAGCGGGATCGGCGTCGCGCGGCTCGAGCTGCTCGGTGGCGTCGGAGCCGACGTCGAGACGCTGGAGACGGTGCTGGCCCGGGTCCGCAGCATCGTCGCGCTGGCGCTCGCTCGGCACAGCCGGCCCAGCCTCGCCAGGCTCGCCGAGGACGAGCTGGTGCGGCTCATCGGGGCCGGTGGGGGAGGCGAACGCCTCATCGAGCTGAGCCAGGCAGGCGGCATCGACCCGGAAGGACCCCTGGCGATGGCGGTGGTGCGACGCCCTGCCGACGGGCGCGTCGACACCGAACAGCGGACCCGGCGGGCCTTGCCCTCCACGCTCGTCGTGGCCCACGGCGAGTGGCTCGAGATCCTCGTGCCGCTGCGGGCGCCCACCCGGGCCGAACGCGCCCGGGCTCTCACGGCGCTTCGGGCATCGGTCGCGGGCACCGGGCTCACGGGTGCTCTCGGCCCGACGGCGCGGACCGTGCGCCAGGCGTCCTTCTCGCTGTCGGAGGCGCGCACGACCTGGCGGCTCGGCCGCTCGGCGAAGGGCTTCGACACCGTGTACGACGCCTCCGACTTCCTCGTGGAGCGGATGGCCGAGCGGTCACTGTCCCGAGGCGTCGTCGATGCGCTCGTCGAGGAGGCGCTCGGCGAGCTGGTCCGCCTCGACCAGCGCTCCGGCGGCGAGCTGGTGAGGACGCTCGACGTGTGGATCTCCACCGGGTGCAACGCGACCGAGGCGGCGCAGCTGCTCTTCCTCGAGCGTCAGTCCCTGCACAAGCGGCTCCGCCGGATCTTCCACGTGCTCGGTGGCGACCCCCGAGGGCACGGGCAGCTCGCAGCGCTGACGCTCGCGGTCCGGCTCGCCCGCGGCGGCGCCCAGCTGCGCGAGGACCCCAGACCGTGACCGCACCGAAGGCCGTCGTCGCGGCGCGCGGTTCGTCGAGGACCACGACCGGCGTCGTCGACGGGAGTCTTGCGAGAATCTTGCGAAACACCGCGGGGTGATGGCCCATTACGGACAATCGGCATGTCCCAGCCCGACGGCCCCGGAGTCCAGCATGTTCGCCAGCCGCTCACGCCAGAGTCGTCGCGTCCGCCGTGAGCGCATCGCGCCCGCCCGCCTCGTCATGACGAGCGTCGCGATAGTGTCCGCCGCCGTCGGGGTGCTCGCCACGGCACCAGCCGCATGCGCTGCCGCTGCGGCGGCTGCCGCGGCGACGCCGGTCGGCGCCGACACCCGGGCCCTGTGGGTGTGGGACACGAGCACGCCCGGCGCGACGGTCGACCTGGCGGTCCGGACCGGCATCGACCAGCTCTTCGTCGCCGTCCCGCCGAACGTCAACACCTCGAGCCGGCTGCCCGAGCTCAAGGACCTCGTCGCCCGCGCCCGCGCCGCCGGAATCCGCGTCGACGCGCTCGGCGGTGACCCCGGCTGGGTCGACAACCCCTCGTGGGTCGTCACCTCCTGGCTCAAGCCGGCCAGGAACACCGGGCTGTTCACCGGCATCCACGTGGACGTCGAGCCGTACACGACACCGGCGTGGACCACATCTCGGTCGACCGTCGTGGCGAAGTACCTGACCCTCCTCGACAAGCTCAGGGCGAGCGCGGGCACCTCCCCGATCGAGGCGGACATCCCCTTCTGGTTCAACGAGGTTCCCGCCACGGGCGCAGGTGGCAGCGCCTCCACGCTCGACCGCGAGATCATGAGGCGCACCGCCGGCGCGACGGTCATGTCCTACCGCAACACGGCCACGGGCCCCGACGGCACCCTCGCCATCGCCGCGGCCGCGCTGACCGCCGGGGCGGCGCTCGGCAAGCCGGTGCGCCTCGGTCAGGAGACCACCTACCTCGGCGACACGGCCGTGGACACGAAGCAGACGTTCTTCGGCTGGACGCGCACCGACATGGAGACCCAGCTCGCCCAGGTCACTGCCGGGGCGTCGGCGTACGCGACGTTCGCCGGCCTCGCGCTGCACGACGCCTCGGGCTACGCCGCGATGGCGCCGTGACCGACGCCTCGGTCGCACCTGAGAGGCTGGGACCGTGTACGTCAAGGTGTGCGGGCTCAGGGATGCCGACATGGCCCGGGTGGCCGTCGACGCGGGTGCCGACGCGGTCGGCGTGGTGATGAGCGAAGGCAGCCCGCGCCACGTGACGCCGGGCCGGGCCCGGGCCGTGGTGGAGGCGGTCGACGGCCGAGCCGACACCGTGCTCGTCGTCCGGGAGATGCCGGTGGAGCGCGCGGTGGAGGTCGCCTCGGAGCTCGGGGTCAGCGTCATCCAGCTGCACGGCGGGTACGCGCCGCACGACGTCGCAACGGCACGAGCCGGGTTCGGCCGGGTCTGGCGGGCCACGGCCTTGACCGACACGACCGACGTCGTGGCCGGGGCCTGGGGCGAGGAGCTGCTCCTGCTCGACGCGCCGGTGGCCGGGTCGGGCAGCACGTGGGACCTGTCGGCCCTCGAGCGCCGTCGGCCCGTCGGGCGCTGGCTGCTCGCCGGTGGCCTCGACCCGCTCAACGTCGCCGGAGCGGTGGCGGCCGCCCGACCCTGGGGCGTCGACGTGTCGAGCGGGGTGGAGTCGAGCCGCGGCGTCAAGGATGCGGACCTCGTGCGCGCGTTCGTCGCCGCGGCACGCGGCACGTCGGAGCCCCGCCGACCGATCCGGAGCCGGCCGGGGTGACCATGGCGCGTGCGTCGTGGGTAGGCAGTAGGCAGGGCCCCTCGACGATGCCGGCATCGGCCATCGGCCCCAGGTCCGGGCGGTTCTGACCGTGAGCCGTCCGGGCCGCCGGTCAGGCCCCTGGGCGTCGAACCGGCCGGCGCGCGGCCGAGCACGCCGCCGAGGTCGCAGCGGAGGGTCGGTCCGGAGGGTTAGCCTGCCGAGATGAGCGATGGCGACCACCGCACCCCGCGCCGTCCGGCGTTCTTCAGCCCGTCGGCGCTCGAGGCCCACGGCGGGGCCTACGACCCGACCGAGGAGATCCTCGTCGCCCACGAGACCGCCCGCGCCCTCGTCCACGCCGGGCGCGCCGCCGCCGACCCCGCCGTCACCACCAAGCTCGTCGCGCTCGTCGACGAGATCGGCCTGTCGACCATCGCCGAGCTGTGGTCCCAGCGCCCCGGACGCAGCCTCCCCGGGGCGCTGTGGCGACTCTACGTGCTGCGCGAGTGGGTGCACCGGGCCCCCGACGACGCCAGCCGTGAGTACCGCGCCGGCATCCGGTTCACGGGCCCGAACCACGCCGTCGCCGGGGCCGCCGAACCGCCCGGGCCGCAGGAGGTCAGCCGGCTCGTCGACGAGGTCCTCCGCGGGGTCTTCGAGGGTGACCTCGCGGTGGCGCTCGAGCGGGCCGCCGCGTTCTGCCGCGTCGTGGCGGCAGGCCGGGCCGACACCGGCTCCGGCGACGCCAGCGCCGAGCAGGCGGCCAACGTCCTGTCGATGGGGGAGGACCTCGCCGCGTCCGCCCGGCTGTGGCGCGCCGACGCCCTCGCCTGACCGGCCGGCCACGCCGGCACGGGCCCGCGGGGACGGGCACGGGTCGCCCGCATCTTGGTGATCGCCGCAGAGGCGCCTATCCTTGATTGCGCGTCGGGCCGCGGTAGCCCCGGGTCCCAAAATCCGCCGCTACGAGCGGCCCAGTGCCGAGAGGCGCTCCCGGCCCGACGTCACACCGTCACCGCGCTCGGTCGCGCTCCGCACCCGGTGTCCGATACCGGGCCGGCAGCGCCCCGCTGGGGCAGGAAGGGGGCCACGATGAGCGGCTTGGGTCCATCCCGATCGGCCTCATCCCGTTCCCTTCTTCCGCGCCCGGGACGCGTCGTCCGGATCTACGCTGGGGGGATGACGCCCGAGGAGGAGCGGTCGGCCGACCTGCTCGATGTTGCACTCCGAGACGAGATCGAGCTCGTCTCCGACCTCGTCGTCGCCGCCTCCGGCAGCGAGCGTCACTTCACCCAGGCCGAGATCGACGAGCTCCTCGGTCTCAGCGAGGACGCCGTCCCGGGCGTCCCCGCTGCAGCATCGTCCGGGCAGGACGCCACGAGCAGCGCCTCGCTGCCCGATCCGCCCCAGGCGCCGGGCGCCGTCGTCGGCGACGCAGCCTCCGGTTGAGACCACCGCGGGCCGACGAACGCGGGGTGAACGCCTGGTGGAACCGCGATTGCGCCGCACGGCGAACTTGCCCGTAGCATCGTCCCCGGACCAGACCCCGACTCGACCGGAGCACGCCCGTGGGTTTTCGCCTCACACCCCAGGACACGAGCTTTTTCTCGCTCTTCACCTCCTCGGCCCAGATCCTCGTCGAGGCCACCCGGGAGCTGACTCGCTTCCTGGAGGACGACCCGTCGAAGCGCCAGGCCATCGCCGAGCGGCTGCGCGAGTTCGAGCACGCCGCCGACGACGCCACCCACGAGCTCATCAACAAGGTGAACAGCTCGTTCATCACGCCGTTCGACCGCGAGGACATCCACAACCTCGCCGCGTCCCTCGACGACTGCATGGACCTCATCGAGGAGACCGCGGACCTGATCGTGCTGTACCGCCTCGGTGACATCCCGGAGGGACTCGCCGACCAGTTCGAGATCCTCGCGCGGATGGCCGAGGTCACCGCCGAGGCGATGCCGCGCCTGCGCTCGCTGCAGGACCTCAAGAGCTACTGGATCGAGATCAACCGCCTCGAGAACCAGGCCGACTCGCTGCACCGCCAGATGGTCGCCAACCTCTTCAACAACTCACCCGACGCGGTGCACGTCATCAAGGTCAAGGCGATCGTCGACGGCTTCGAGAACGCGGCCGACGCGTTCGAGAAGGTCGCCCACGTCGTCGAGGGCATCGCGGTCAAGGAGTCCTGACCCACCGATGGACACCACCATCCCGGTCCTCGGTGTGGGCGCGGTCATCGCGCTCGCCATGGGCTTCAACTACACCAACGGTTTCCACGACGCCGCCAACGCCATCGCGACGTCGGTCTCGACGCGCGCGCTGACGCCCCGTGTCGCCCTGGGCATGGCAGCGGTGGCCAACCTCTTCGGCGCCTTCTTCGGCGCCAAGGTCGCCAAGACCATCGGCAGCGGCATCATCGAGCAGCCGGTGGGCGTCAACGGCCTGTGGCTCGTCGCGGCGGCCCTCGTGGGAGCCACCGGCTGGAACCTGCTGACGTGGTGGTTCGGCCTCCCGTCGAGCTCCTCCCATGCCCTCATCGGCGGCCTCGGCGGCGCGGCCCTCGTCGCCGGCGTCGCGGTGCAGTGGAGCGTCATCTGGGAGAAGGTCATCATCCCGATGGTGGCCTCGCCGGTCATCGGCATCATCGTCGGCTACCTCGTCATGACCGCGATCCTCTGGATCTTCCGCGAGTCCAACCCCGGACGCGTCACGCGCGGGTTCCGCTGGGCGCAGACGGCCTCGGCTGCCGCGATGGCCTTCGGCCACGGGCTGCAGGACGCCGCGAAGACCGCCGGCGTCGTCGTCCTCGCGCTCAACATCTCCGGCCACCACCAGGACGACAGCATCCCGCTGTGGGTCCTCCTGCTGTCGGCCATCGTCATCTCGCTCGGCACGTACGCGGGCGGCTGGCGCATCATGCGCACCCTCGGCCGTCGCATCATCGACCTCGGTCCGCCACAGGGGTTCGCGGCCGAGACGACCGCCGCGGCGATCCTCTACGTCGCCGGCCTGTCCTTCGGTGCCCCGATCTCGACGACGCACACCATCACCTCGGCGATCATGGGCGTCGGTGCCACGAAGCGGGTCTCGGCGGTCCGCTGGAGCGTCGCCGGCAACATCGTCGGCGCGTGGGTGCTGACGTTCCCCGGTGCAGGGCTCGTCGCGGTCCTCGCCTGGTACATCACCTCCATCTTCCGCTGACCGCCAGGGGCCGCGTCCCCCCGCTTCGGCTGTCTCTTATACACATCTGACGCTGCCGACGACGGA
>NZ_JBNDHY010000059.1:0-26194 GCF_056755315.1 Monashia sp. HAY1-2A | reverse complement strand
CCCCCGACCCGTTCGGGTCGGGGGCGCGACGGAAGCCACGGGTCGATCAGGCGCGGCCGTAGCCCGACGGCGTCGTCCAGATCGAGTGGTACCCGATCGTGGTGCCGGGGCGCTGCGC
Organism: Monashia sp. HAY1-2A; assembly: GCF_056755315.1. NCBI lineage: Bacteria > Bacillati > Actinomycetota > Actinomycetes > Micrococcales > Intrasporangiaceae > Intrasporangium > Monashia sp. HAY1-2A. Next base: position 26,076 of record NZ_JBNDHY010000059.1, on the reverse strand, counting down.
GTCGATCATGACGCCGGGGCTGACGTAGATGCCGACGTGGTAGACCGGCGAGCCGAAGAAGACGAGGTCACCGGCGCGGGGGTTGCTCACCGGCGTCGTCGCGGCCTTCTGCTGCGAGGCCGTGCGGGGCAGCGAGATGCCGGCCTGGCGGAAGACGTACTGGACGAAGCCGGAGCAGTCGAAGCCCGACGGGCTCGTGCCGCCGTAGACGTACGGGACGCCGAAGTAGGACTGGGCGATGCCGACGATGCCGGACGCGGTGGGCGCCGGGTCGGACAGGGCCGTGCGGGAGGCCGAGCGGGAGGAGCGGTCCGCAGCCTGCTGGCGCGCGTCCTCGGCAGCCTTCTCGGCCGCGCGCTGCTTCTCGACGGTGACGTCCTTGATGACGAGCGGCTTGACGCTTGCCTGCTTCGCCGCCGGCTTGGCGTAGCCGATCGCCGAGAGGGCGCTGGCCGCCTTGAGCGTGCCGACCTGCGGGCCGACGACCGACGGGGCCGCGGTGCTCGAGCCGTCGGCGGCGCTCGCCGGCCCGGCGAACGTCGCGACGAGCCCACCGGAGGCGGCCACGATCGCGGCCCCCTTGACGGCGGGCTGAGCGGACTCCTTGGCGATGAGCTTGAGCTCGGCGATCGCGTTGAACCGACCGGGGGCGCGGTGGCGCCCGGGAACGTTCTGAGCCACGTTTGACCTCTCGACGCCTACGAGGTGAGCTGTCGGGTTCGGGCGGAATGAGGTGCTGCTCGCCCGGCCTTCACTCGGACCTTGCGGTCCACGGAGGGCTTCACCCCGAGGACGTCGTGCGACGCCCGAAGGTGGGTCCCCCGCTCCTGCCATGCGGATCGTTCAGGGGCTCAGGGTCGATGGCAGGACTAGGCGGTTCGACCCGAAGCACTCGCCCGACGGGAGAGCGAGCGGGGCTCACGCTACCCAAGTTCCCCGCGGCTTGTCACGCCGGGAGTCGGTGATTTCAACAGATTTTCGGACAGGCCACCGCAGCTCGCCCCAAATCCCCACAGTCCCAAGGCGATCCGGGCCCGATACGAGGGCCCGATACGAAGGCCCGATACGAGGGACAGAGGGCGTGCGGGCCGGTCCGGCCTCAAAGCGGGGCAGGGCGGGCAACGGCCGGGCTCGCGTCAGGCGACCTGGCAGAAGACGTGCGCCGCGACCTCGTCGGGCAGCGACACGCCCTCGCCGGCGTCCGCCGCGTCGCTCACGGCCAGCACGCGTCCCTCCTCGCGGACGACCCGGACCCGGGCCCCCGGGAGGACGCCCGCCGAGGTCAGCAGGGCCAGCGCCTCGGGGTCGACCTGCACCGGCTCGCCGATGCGACGGATCGTCACGGCCGCGGGCTCGTCGCCCGCCGCCGCAGTCAGGGACATGAGGCCGGTGAGGAAGCCGTGCGCGGCGTCCTCGGGCACACCCAGCTCGTCCAGGCCCGGGATCGGGTTGCCGTACGGCGACTCGAGCCCGCCCTTGATGAGGCCGAGGATCTTGCGCTCGACCTTCTCGGACATCACGTGCTCCCACCGGCACGCCTCGTCGTGGGCGTACTCCCACTCGAGGCCGATGACGTCGACGAGCAGCCGCTCGGCGAGGCGGTGCTTGCGCATGACGCGGGTCGCCATGAGGCGGCCGCGGTCGGACAGCTCGAGGTGACGGTCCCCGGAGACGGCGACGAGACCGTCGCGCTCCATGCGGGCCACGGTCTGCGACACCGTCGGGCCCGAGTGGCCCAGACGCTCCGCGATGCGTGCGCGCAGGGGGACGATGCCCTCCTCCTCGAGCTCGAAGATGGTGCGCAGGTACATCTCGGTGGTGTCGATCAGGTCCGTCACGGTCATACCTTCTCAGAATCAGGACGCCCCGGGCGTCGCGTCCGGGCCGGGACGGGCCGCCCGCCCCCGGAGAGGGCGCGTCGGGTCGTGGCGCGGCACCCAGATGCGCAGCCAGCCCGCACCGAGGACGGCCCCGACGCCGAGGACGACGGCCGACGCACCGAGGGACAGCACGGCCGTCAGCGCGGACAACGCCAGCGGGCCCGCGGCCCTTCCCAGGTCGGCGCACAGGCGCCAGCCGCCGAGGAACTGGGCGCGTCCGTCGGCCGGCGAGGCGTCGGCCCCGAGGGTCATGATCAGGCCGGCGCCGAGCCCGTTGCCGACCCCGAGGACCGTCGCGGCCGCGGTCACGGCGACGAGGCTCGTCGCGAGCGGCAGCAGCGCCATGCCCAGACCGAGCACGAGCATGCTGGGCACCGCGGCGGCAACCCGCCCGTACCGGTCCATGAGCCAGCCCGAGGGGTAGAAGAGCAGCATGTCGACGGCGCCCGCGACGCCGAAGACGAGCGAGGTCTGGGCCGGGCTGAACCCGACCGACTCGGCCCAGAGGGGCACGAGCGCCTCGCGGATGGCTCGGGCTCCGGCCACGCACATCGCGCCCGTGCCGAGGGTCAGCAGGACGTGCCGGTGCTCGAGGAGCACCGACGCGACCGACCGCGGCACACGCGTCCGGCCCCGGGCACTTCCGGAGCCCCCGCCGGTCCGGGCGTTCCCGCTGTTCCCGGTCGTCCCGCTGTTCCCGGTGGTCCCGGCGTCCGCGACGCCGCTCCGCGACGCCCGGGCGTCGTGGCCGGCCGTGATGTCGGGCGCGACGAGGACGAGGACGAACGCGGCGACGCTCGCGACGCCGCCGACGGCATAGGCCGACTCGGTCCCCCACCGGGAGATGACGAGCGAGCCGACGAACGGGCCGATGAAGTAGCCGATGCGGTGCACCCCGCCGAGCGTCGACAGTGCCCGCGCCCGCATCGCCACCGGCACCGCCTCGGTCAGGTAGGCCTGGCGGGCCAGACCGAAGAGCGAGCCGGCCAGCCCGATGACGAGCACCCCGGAGAACAGCGCCGTCACCGTGCCGGCGAGCGCGGCCACGACCATGCCGACCGCCTCCACGACCGCGGCTGCCATGAGGGCACGCCGCTCGCCGATGCGGGCGGCAAGGGCCCCCGACGGCAGGTCGCCGAGCAGCTGGCCGAGGCCGAGCGTCCCGACGAGGAGCGCCGCCACCCCCACCGACGCGCCCATCTCACGGGCCGAGACGGCGATGATGGGCGAGACGGCACCGGCACCCGTCGAGCCGAGGAGCGTCGGTCCGTAGGCCGACAGCGCGATGGCGCGCAGCCGGACCGGGGGCCCGCCGGGAGAGCCGGGCTCGCGGCTGCCGGGCTCGCCGGGAACGCCGGGAACGCGTCCGGTCCGTCCCGGTTCGCGCCCGGCACGGCCCGCCGGGTCGCCCTGAGTCTCGGTCACGCCACAGGACCCTAACGATCGGGTTACTCGGGTGGCCCGGGCATCCCGGGCGACGGAACGATGGGCCGATGACGACGAGCGAGCGGGCGACGGGGGCCCTGGCGGTGGCTGCGGCCGCCGCCCTCGTCGTCGCGCTCGCCTCGCCGGTGGCCACCGCGGTCTTCGGTCTCATCCTGCTCGGGACGCTCGCCGTCCTGCTCGAGGTCCGCTACCTCGTGGGTCGCCTGCCGGTCATCGCGCGCCGTGACGTCGTGAGCGGCCTCGCGGTGCTCCTCGCCGGCACGAGCGTGCTCCGGCTGGCCGAGCACCTCGTCGGCAGCCAGGCGCGGCGCGCCGAGGCGGTCGTGGGCTTCTGCGTCGTCGCCCTCGTCGCCCGGGTCGGGCTGCGCGGACGCCGACGCCTCGCCGCGTACGCCGTCGCCGGCATCCTCGCGGCCGCCTCCCTCGTGTGGCCCGACCACTACGCGTTCGCGCTCCTGCACCTGCACCAGCTCGTCGTGCTCGTCTTCCTCTGGGACTGGGCCGCGCGGCTGCCGCGGGTCCGCGACCGCCGCCTCTTCCGCGGCGTGCAGCTGGCGTGGGGCCTGCTCGTGCCCGCGCTCGTCCTCGTCGGCACGGTCGACGGCTGGCTCACCGGCGAACCCGGCGTCGCGCGCAGCGTCGTCGGGGACGGGCGCTCGATGCTCGCCGCGGCGGCGCTGCCCGGTGACGCGTCCGGCCCGCTCGGGCTGCGCCTGCTCACCGTGTACGCGTTCCTCCAGACGGTCCAGCTGCTCGTGTGGGTCGCCTTCATGCCGCGGTTCGCGACCGAGGAGTCGGCCCACTTCGAGCGCCGGTTCCCGTGGCTGACAGGGGCGCGGGTGTGGACCGTGGGGTTCGTCGCCGCGGCCACCTTCGCCGTCGTCTTCGCGCTCGGTTTCCGGCAGGGGCAGGTTTTGTTCGGGGCGCTGTGGTCCTGGGCCGTGCACCTCGAGATGGCCGCCGCGCTCGTCGTCGTCGCGGCCGGCCGCCGGGTCCCCTCCGCCCCGCGCCTGCGGCTCGTGCGCACACCGGCCACGGCGCGGGGCGACGCCGCGGACCGGCGCGACCGGCGCGACCGGCGCGACGGGCCCGGGGGCGGTGACGCGGACGGGCCCGGCGCGAACGGCGCCGGCGACGTGGGCCGCACCGGTGCCGCGGGCCGCGTCGGTCCCGGCCGGCGCGGCGGTCACGGAACGGTGACCGACCCCGAACCGGCGACGGCCGTGGCCCCCGACGCCGAGGTCGGCGGCTGACCGAGCCCGCGAGCGTCACCTCGCGCCGGTGGAAAAGTCCTTGCCCCCTCCTGCGGGCCGGTCGTACGGTCGTTGCATCGACAACGGAAGGAGGTGATCCGAGAAGTGATCTCTTCCGGAACGTGTGAGGTGGCCACGCGATAGTCGCGTCCCCACCTGCACCCAGGAATGAGGCAGGGCGGTCCGGTCAGCCGGGCCGCCCTGTTCCGTTTGCGCCCTCCTGCGGCACGCGCGTCACGGCTGGAGCCGTGAGCTCGCCCAGGCCGACGCATCGGCCAGGGTGCCCTCGCCGGTACGCCTGAAGACGATGCGGTCGTGCAGCCGGTTGGCGCGCCCGGCCCAGAACTCCACCTCGTCGCAGACGATGCGCCAGCCGCCCCAGAAGTCGGGCACCGGCACGTCCGAGTCGCTGCCGGTGTCGGGGAACCGGTCGAGCGCCTCCCGCCAGCGCCGCTCGAGCTCGGCCCGGTCGGCGGCCGGCTGCGACTGGTCCGAGGCCCAGGCCGACAGCCGGGCCCCGTACGGCCGCGTGGAGAAGTACGCCTCGATCTCGGCGCGCCCGACGAGCTCGGCCCGACCGCGGAACCGGATCGCCCGGTACAGCGACGGCCACGTCAGGGACGCTGCGACGTGCGGGTTGGCCCGCAGCTCCTCGCTCTTGGCCGACCGGAGGTTCGTGACGAACCCTGGACCCCGCTCGTCGAAGAACCGCATGAGGACGGTGCGCACGTTCGGCACACCGGACGCGTCGACCGTGGCCACCGAGAGCGCCGTCGGCTCGGGGACGTCGTCACGCTCGGCGGCCGCCCGGACGGCGGAGTCGACCCAGTCGCGGGCCTGCTCGTACGGGCTGGGGGCCACCTGCGACTCGTCGAGCCCCTGTCCCGCGTAGTCGACGCGTCGTACCTGCAGCGGCACGGCCGCGCCGAACGTGTCCGACGCGCCCGATGCGGTGCCGCGGACGGCGGCGTGGTCGGCCTCCCTGGCGGCGGCGCCGGCGGGGTGGGCGGCCTCCCTGGCGCCGTCGGCGTCGGGGACCGCCGGGGACGACGGGTCGGCGGGTGTCTGCATGACCTCAGACTAGGGTTTGGACCAGACGGCCCGGGGCGGGCGTCAGTCAGGCAGCGGCGGCACGCGGAGCGATCGATCGGCCCGGCGGCGGGCAGGAGGAGGACGCGCGATGGCAGGCAAGGGCAAGCTGATCGGCCGGGGCGTCCGGCTCGGGATCAAGTACGGCCCCCAGATCTGGGTCGCGACGCAGGCCCTGCGGGAACCGGCCAAGGAGGCCGTCGGCAAGGCGGTCTCGAGCGAGAAGGCCCGCCGGCAGGCCATGGCGCACGCGACGTCGCTGTCCGAGGGCAGCATCCTCAAGGTCTACAAGGGCGACCGGGCGCACTGGGTCGTCTTCGGCGGCGACGAGCCGGTCGGCGTCTACCCGCCGGCCGACCTGCCGCTGGCCACCCTCGTCGAGCGGGCCGACCTCACCAAGCGGATCCGCCCGCAGGACAAGGTGGGGATCAAGGGACGCGCCAAGGACGCCGCCACCGCGGCGCTGCGTCGGGGCAGGCCCGACCAGCTCGGCTGACAACCCCGCCTGCCCCGCCGTTCCCGGGCCTGCACGGGGCTCAGTCGGCGACGACGATGCCCAGCTCGGCGGCGAGCGCGTCGGACAGGTCGATGACCTGCGGACGCGACAGCGTCGCCCCCCTGAGCCCGGCGATCCCGTGCGGCGACCGCAGCGTGGCGCCGGACAGGTCGAGGCGCCGGTAGGTCCCGCGGCCGAACGAGGGCTCGACGAGGGTGCAGCCCTCGAAGCTGAGACCGTCGACCGTGGCCTCCTGCAGGTCCAGCTCGACGACGACGCAGTCGATGAAGGCGACGTCCTTGAGCCGGGCCCCGCGCAGGTTGAGGAAGTCGACCTTGCCGCCGCGCACGGTCACGTCGCGCCACGTCGAGCTCCACGCCGACACCGCGCCGAGCCGGCAGCCGTCCAGGCTCGTCTCGACGAGGCTCGCCTCCTGCAGGCCGACACCGACGCCGTGGACGCGGTCCCACTCGCACTCCGACCAGCGCGACGCCTCGAGGTGGGCCTCGTCGAGGCACGCGTCGACGAGGGTGCACTCGAGGAAGGTGAACCCGCCCGCGCGAGCGCCGCTGAAGTCGGTCCCCTCGAAGCGGACGGCGTCCTGGTTGGCGTCCCGTGTGGTGAACACCGCGTCGCGAAAGGAGGTCTGGTCGGCTGCTGACGGCATACGGTGAGTCTCGCAGCGGTCCCGGTGCTCACCGACGGCCCCCGGCCGACGCGACCGCTGCCTCGCCTCCACACCGCGGTGGTACCGCCTGCACAGCAAGGACCGTCATGGCAGACAGCACACCGGACCCTGACTTCAAGCCGGGTCTCGAGGGAGTCATCGCGTTCGAGTCGACGATCGCCGAGCCGGACAAGGAGGGCGGCGCCCTCCGCTACCGCGGGGTCGACATCGACGACCTCGTCGGCCGGGTCGACTTCGGGCACGTCTGGGGCCTGCTCGTCGACAACGAGTTCGACCCCGGGCTGCCCCCGGCCGAGCCCTACCCCCTGCCCGTCCACACCGGCGACGTCCGGGTCGACGTCCAGTCGGCGCTCGCGATGCTGGCGCCCGTCTGGGGCTTCCGTCCGACCCTCGACATCGACGCCGAGGAGGTCCGCGACAACCTGGCCCGGGCCGCCGTCATGGCCCTGTCGTTCGTCGGGCAGTCGGCGCGCGGGCTCGGCAAGCCGATGGTGCCGCAGCGAGAGGTCGACAACGGCCGCACCATCACCGAGCGGTTCATGATCCGCTGGCGCGGCGAGCCGGACCCGCGCCACGTCGAGGCCGTCGACGCGTACTGGGTGTCGGCCGCGGAGCACGGCATGAACGCGTCGACGTTCACCGCGCGCGTCATCACCTCGACGGGCGCCGACGTCGCGGCCGCGCTCTCCGGCGCGGTCGGGGCGATGTCGGGTCCCCTGCACGGCGGCGCGCCCTCGCGCGTCCTGCACATGCTCTCGGGCGTCGAGGAGCAGGGCGACGCGTCGGCGTACGTCAGGGGCGTCCTCGACCGGGGCGAGCGGCTCATGGGCTTCGGCCACCGCGTCTACCGCGCGGAGGACCCGCGGGCCCGCGTCCTCCGGGCCGCGTGCGAGCGCCTGGGCGCGCCGCGCTACGAGGTCGCGGCGGCGCTGGAGAAGGCTGCGCTCGAGGAGCTGCAGGCCCGGCGCCCCGACCGCGTCCTCGCCACGAACGTCGAGTTCTGGGCCGCCGTCATCCTCGACTTCGCCGAGGTGCCGCCGCAGATGTTCACGCCGATGTTCACGTGTGCGCGAACGGCCGGCTGGTCGGCGCACATCCTCGAGCAGAAGCAGACCGGACGCCTCATCCGTCCGTCGTCGCGGTACGTCGGCGAGGGCCCGCGGCGGCCCGAGGACGTCGCCGGCTGGACGCCCGAGGTCGGCCGCTGACCGAGGCCTGAGCCCCGGCGCCTCCGGGTGCCGGGGCGGGACGACGCGCGTACCGTGGCCGGAGGAACCTCGCAAAGAGGACACCGACAGCGCCCAGACTCGGGAGGCACCATGGTGCGGCGTGCGGTCGTCAGAGCGTCCATCGCGGCGGCAGGGGTCGTCCTCGCCGCCGGCGCGGTGACGGCGTCCGGCCCGCCGGCTGCCGTCGCGGCCACGGCGGCCGCGCCCACGCTGCAGGTGACGACGGTCGTCTCCGGACTGGCCTACCCGTGGGACCTCACCTGGGTCGGCGGGCTGATGCTCTACGACCTGCGCGGCGGCCAGGTGTGGTCCAAGCGCGAGGGCGCGGCGCCGCGTCGCGTCGCGATCACCGGCTTCCCGTCGGTCTACGTCAACAGCGAGGGTGGCCTGCTCGGGATGGTGGCCGATCCTGCGGCGGCGTCGAACAAGCTGTTCTACACCTGCCAGGCGGTGCGCGACGGCGCGGGCAACCCGCTCGACGTCCGGGTGCTGCGGTGGCGCCTGACGGGCGACACCACCGCGGTGTCCGCCGGCGCGCCGCTCGTCACGGGCCTCCCGCTCACGAGCGGCCGGCACAGCGGCTGCCGGCTGCGCTTCGGCACCGACGGGAAGCTCTACGTCGGCACCGGCGACGCCGCGGTCGGCACGAACCCGCAGAGCCTGACCTCCCTGGGCGGCAAGGTCCTTCGGGTCGGTTCGGACGGGACGATCCCGACCGACAACCCCTTCTACTCCCGCGGCGGCAACGCCCGGTACGTGTGGAACTACGGGCACCGCAACGTCCAGGGCCTCGCGCTGCGGCCGGGCACGAGCGAGCTGTGGTCGGCCGAGCACGGCACGAGCGTCGACGACGAGATCAACCTGTCGGTCCGGGGCGGCAACTACGGCTGGGACCCGATCCCCGGGTACGACGAGTCGACGCCGATGACCGACCTGTCGAAGTTCCCGTCGGCGCGTACGGCCCAGTGGTCCTCGGGTGACCCGACGGTCGCCACGAGCGGCGCGACCTTCCTGCGCGGCGCGGCGTGGGGCCAGTGGCAGGGCGCGCTCGCCGTCGGGCTGCTCAAGGGCCAGGGCATCTACCTCATGCGGCTGAACCCGTCGCCGAGCACCGGGAAAGTGGCCCGCGTCGAGCGGCTCGCCGTCGCGCAGGGGTACGGACGCATCCGCGCCACGCAGCTCGGACCCGACGGCTCGCTGTGGTTCACGACCTCGAACGGCACGAACGACCGGATCGTCCGGGTCCGCCCGACCGGCACCGTCCCCCGCAGGAACGCCGGGCAGCTCGTCTCGACCGTCGGTGTCACGGCCGCACGCACCGGAACCGAGGTCCTCGCCTTCGCGCGCGGGGCCGACGGCTCGGTGCGCTTCACCCGCTCGACCGACGACGGTTCGACGTGGGCGTCGTGGGCCAACACGTGGGTCACCTCGACCGATGCTCCGTCGGCGACGAGCTCGAGTGCCGGACGCGTCGACCTGCTGACCCGCAACGGCTCCGGCCAGGTCGTCCACTCGTGGTACGTCGGCGGCGTCCGCAAGGGTGCGACCAACCTCGGCGGACGCGTCGTCGCCCAGCACGCGTCGTCGCTCGGTGACGGGACGCTCGACGTGTTCGCGGTGGCCCCCGACGGCACCGGCTGGCGTCGGCACTTCGACGGACGAGCCTGGCACGCCTGGCTGCCGGCCGGCGGCGTCTTCACCTCCGGGCTCTCCGCGTCGGCCTCACCCTCGACAGGGGGAACGGTCGTCAGCGGTCGCGGCACCAACGGTGCGACGTACGAGGCGCTCTTCCTGCCGGGCAGCACGAGTCGCGGGACGTGGACGATGCGCCGGGACTCGCTGTCCCTCTTCTCGGACCGGGCGCTCGGCGACACCTTCACCGGGCACGCGCGGGTCGCGGTCGGCGTCGGCATCGACGGCCACCTCGTCGTGCAGCGTGGCAGCGTCCTCACCGGGACCACGGTCCCCTTCACCTCGGCGCCCGACGTCGTGACCCGCTCCGACGGCGGCTTCCTCGCCTTCGGTCGGGCCGTCGACGGGACCCTGTCCCTCTACGACGCGCGTCCGGGCCGCTACGTCACGCGGTCGCTCGGCGGGACCGTCCGCTGACGACGCTCGGTTGCCTCAGGAGTGCGCGGTTCCCTCAATGGTGCGGCCTGCAGGCCCCACCTCTCGAGGAACCGAGCACTCCTCGCGCTCCTCGGGCGAAGCCGCATCGCGGCGGCGGGCGGGCTCATGCCGCCCAGCGACGCGAGTCGGCGACCGCCTGCGCGGCCCGCGCACCGATGAGCCGGATGTCGTCGAGCTCGCTCCAGACGTACCGGGCGAAGAAGAAGCCCCTGCGACGCATCGCGTCCTCGCGCCGCTTCTCCTCGAACGCGGCCTCCCGCCCGCCGTACTTCCGCGCACCGTCGAACTCGACGAGGACGCGTGTCCCGCGGATCCGGAAGTCGGCGAACCGCGGGCCCAGGTCGGTCGTCACCTCGAACTGCGGGTCGAGCGTGTAGCCAAGGCCGCGGAGCCGGTGACCGATGATGCTCTCCCCCGGCGACTCGATGCGGTCGTCGGCCTCCCGCAGGATCGCCCGGACCGGGCCGATGCCTCGGCGGCCGGCCAGCAGCCCGCACGCGGCGTCGAGCTGCTCGGTCGTCACGAGCGCCCGGTGCAGGGCAGCGTCCGCGGCCACGAGAGCGCTGAGGGGCAGACCTTCGAGGCCGGCCTGGACGATCCCGACGGCCGTCGGCACCCGGTCCGGCAGGGCACCGGACAGGGCCGGCGGCAGCTCGGGGAGGGGCCGGTGGATCTTCAGGCCCCTGCCGTTGCGGGTCGTCCCCCGGCCCCTTCTCGTCAGGTGGACCACGCCGAGATCGAGGGCGTCGTCCGGCAGGTTCTGGGCCACGAGCAGCGACTGGTGGCTGAGCAGCGCGCGGCCTCCGAAGCGCTGCCACCCGGCCGTGGCCCGCAGCCAGTGCAGGTCTCGCGCGTCGCGCGCCGGCCGGACCGAGTACCAGCCCCGGAGCAGGGGCACGAGGAGCCCGGCGCGGACCGCTGCGGCGATCGCGCCGTCGGAGTGCCCGGCCTCCGACAGCCGTGCGGCGCTGACGACGTCGCCCTGGGCCAGCTGCTCCACGTCCATCGCGCCATGATGGCGCGGTGGGCAGCATCCGCGCGGATGGCCTGTGGACGGTGACGGGCCGTGCCGCCAGCAGTGCGACTTCCCCGCAGGTGTGCGCGGTTCAGCCGCCACTCGTGCGGGAGACGCGCACTCCTGACGCGAACCCGGACCCGTGGGTGAGCGAGTGGCGGCGTCCACACATCGGGCAACGGTGTCCAGTACGTGGGCACCTGGGGTTCAATGTGGCGGGTGACGCCGACGCCGCCCGTGTCCCGTGGTGGCCAGCATCCGAGGTGAGACAGACGTGACCGAAGCACCCGCCGTGAACCCGACCATCACGATCCCCGACGAGCTGCTGCCGAGCGACGGACGCTTCGGCTCGGGGCCCTCGAAGGTGCGCAGGGAGCAGGTGGAGTACCTCGGGTCCCTCGCCCGGACCGTCCTCGGCACCTCGCACCGCCAGCCGCCGGTCCGGGCCCTCGTCGGTGAGGTGCGGCAGGGGCTGCGCGACCTCTTCTCGCTCCCCGAGGGCTACGAGATCATCCTCGGCAACGGTGGCTCCACCGCGTTCTGGGACATCGCCGCCTTCGGCCTCGTCCGCGACCGCGCCCAGCACCTGTCGTTCGGTGAGTTCTCGAGCAAGTTCGGCAAGGTCACCAAGGCCGCGCCGTTCCTCGGCGAGCCGACCGTCATCACTGCCGAACCGGGCACGCTCGCGACGCCGCGGGCCGAGGCCGGCGTCGACGTCTACGCCTGGCCGCACAACGAGACCTCGACCGGTGTCATGGCCCCCGTCGTGCGCGTCGAGGGCGCCGACGACGACGCGCTCCTGCTCGTCGACGCGACGTCCGGCGCCGGCGGCCTGCCGGTCGACATCACCGAGGTCGACGTCTACTACTTCGCCCCGCAGAAGTGCTTCGCCTCCGACGGCGGCCTCTGGCTCGCGGCCTTCTCCCCCGCCGCGCTCGCCCGCGTCGAGGAGATCGCCGGCACCGGCCGCTGGGTCCCCGACTTCTTCAGCCTGCCGACGGCCGTCGACAACTCGCTGAAGAACCAGACGTACAACACGCCTGCGCTCTCGACGCTGGCGCTGCTCAACAGCCAGCTCCGCTGGATGCTCGGCAACGGCGGCCTCGACTGGGCGACGTCGCGCACACGCGACTCCAGCTCGCGCCTCTACACGTGGGCCGAGCAGAGCGGGTACACGACGCCCTACGTCAGCGACCCGGCCGCCCGCTCGCAGGTCGTCGGCACCATCGACTTCGACGAGCGCATCGACGCGGCCGCCGTGGCCACGGTGCTGCGCGCCCACGGCATCGTCGACGTCGAGCCCTACCGCAAGCTCGGTCGCAACCAGCTGCGGGTCGCGATGTTCCCCGCCGTCGAGCCCGAGGACGTCTCGACGCTGACCCGGGCCATCGACCACGTCGTGGCCCAGCTCGGCTGACGTCCCGACCCGCGAGCGCGGCGCACAGACATACAGCACACGACGCACCACGGGGGGCCGGTCCCGCACGGACCGGCCCCCCGTCACGTCCCGACCTACCACGGCGCGTGACCTTCCGCCTCCCGACTCGTTGACCCTCCGACCGCCAAAGGGGGCGGCTGTCATCGAGGAGTCACCATGGTCCGCATCGTCCGAGCCGGTCGCGTCAGCCGACGCGTCGCCGCGGCGCTGCCCGTCATCGCGCTCGCGGCCACCGGCATCGCCGTGGCCGCCCGTTCCGGGGCCGACACCGTCGCGTCGCCCACGTCGCTCACCGTGCCCGACCAGGCCGTGACGCAGTCGGCCGGCCCGGACTACCCCGACGCCGGTCCCGCACCGGCCCCGATGCAGCTGCCGCCGGTCTACGACACGTACACCTCCGACTTCGCGAGCGTCGCGGTCCCGAGCGCGGCGCAGGAGGCCGTGCACGCCCTGGGCAGCTTCATGCCCGTGCGGCTCGACGCCAACGGCATCCCGAGCCTCGCCCTCGAGGCCTACCAGCGCGCCGCCGGCCTGCTCGGCCGCGTCGACCCCGCGTGCGGCGTCGACTGGGCGCTGCTCGGCGCCATCGGCCGCGTCGAGAGCAACCACGCGCAGTTCGGCGGCAACCGGCTCGACGCGTCGGGCGTCGCCCGCCCGGGGATCATCGGCATCCCCCTCGACGGCAGCCGTGGCACGACGCGCATCACCGACACCGACGGCGGCCGACTCGACCGTGACGGCGTCTTCGACCGGGCCGTCGGTCCGATGCAGTTCATCCCCACGTCGTGGGCCTCGATGGGTCGTGACGGCAACGGCGACGGGGTGGCCGACCCGCAGAACCTCACCGACGCCGTGACCGCGGCGGGTGCCATGCTGTGCTCGGGGCACGCCGACCTGCGCGACCCCCGCGCCGCCTACGACGCCGTGTTCCGCTACAACCACTCGGACCGCTACGTGCGCAGCGTCCTGTCCATCGCCGACGCGTACCGCCGCGGGGTCTCGGTCGTCCCGGTCGGGGCCCTGCCCGCGGCGCGTCCGGCCGCCGGCACGGGAACCGCCACCCCGGACGGGTCGGGGTTCGCCTACCCCGGCCCGCCGGCCCACCAGCCGACGGCTTCGCCGAGCGCCCGTCCCACACCGGGTCCCTCGGCGAAGCCGTCGCCCTCGGCCTCGCGTCCCGCCCCGAGGCCGTCGTCCTCGGCCGGGCCGACGCCGGCACCCGCGCCCGCCAAGCCGCGCCCGGCGATCACCGTGCCGGTCCCCAAGGTGCCGGGGGCACCGCTCCCGACGCCGACGGTGCCGCTGCCGGACGTCCCGTCCGTCCCACTGCCCGCCGCCACCCTGCCCGCCGAGATCGTGCGGCTCCTGGCCCTGCCGCACCTGCCGCTGCTGCCCGGCGACCCCACCGGCCTGGTCCGCGTGCTCGACCCGCTCACGGCCAAGGTCGTCTGCGTGCTCGACGAGAAGGTGGTCACCTGCCCGGGCGGCGGGCTCCTCGGCTGAGGCCGAGTCACCCCTCACACGGAAGCGGCCGCCGCTGCTCGGGCGGCCGCTTCCGTCGCGCGTGGCATCCGGGCGGACGGTGCGCGCCGGTCAGCGGTTCACGACCGCCGCGATGACGGCGATGACGAGGAACAGCACGAGCGCCGCGACGGTGATGCGGTGGCGGAACTTGAAGTTCACCGCGTCACCTCGGGTGCCGTCGGCACCTCCGACGGCGTCGCCGTGGCCAGCCGGATCTGGAACCGCGGCCGGGACTGGGTCTGGAAGGTCACCGCGACATTCTGCCGACGTGCGAACCACAGGGCCACCGCCACCAGGGACAGCCCGACGGCGATGGTCCCGATGCCGATGGTCCACCGGGCGCCCCACTCGTCTCCGATCCAGCCGATCATGGGCGCCCCGATCGGGGTGCCGCCCATGAAGATCGCCATGTAGAGGGCCATGACGCGTCCGCGCATGACGGGGTCGACGCTGACCTGCACCATGGCGTTGGCCGTCGTCAGGGCGGTGAGGGCGGACAGGCCGGTGGGCACGAGGTAGAGCCCGAAGAGGACGTAGCTCGGGGCGGTCGCGAGCAGGGCCGTGGAGACGGTGAACCCGACGAGCGCGGTGAGCAGGACCCGGAGCCGCGGTCGGGCCCGGCGGGCAGAGAGCAGGGCCGCGGTCAGCGACCCGACGGCCATGATCGAGCCGAGCAGGCCGTACTCGCCGGGGCCCTTGTCGAAGACCTTCGTGGCCATGAGCGCCATCGTCACCTGGAAGTTCATGCCGAAGGTGCCGAGGACGAAGACGAGGACCATGACGAGCACGAGGTCGGGGCGTCCGCGCACGTAGCGCAGGCCCTGGCGGATCTGCCCCTTGCCACGGGCGAGGGGCGAGGGCCTCAGCTCGGCGGCGTTCATCCGCACGAGGGCGGCGAGGACGAAGACGAACGTCGCCGCGTTGACGAACAGTGCCGGGGCGATCCCGAACGCCGCGATGCCGACGCCGGCGACCGCGGGACCGATGAGCCGCCCGAGGTTGAACGAGGCGCTGTTGAGGGCGACCGCGTTGGGCAGGTGGTCGACGTCGACCATCTCGGAGACGAACGTCTGGCGCGCCGGGTTGTCGACCGCGGTGGCCACGCCCTGCAGCAGGGCGAGGACGTAGACGTGCCAGAGCTGGACGACGTCGGTCGCGGTGAGGACGGCCAGCAGCAGCGCCGTGACGAGCAGCGCGGTCTGGGTGCCGAAGAGCAGCCGCCGCTTGGGCAGCCGGTCGACGAGCATCCCCGCGAAGGGCGCGAGGAGCAGGAACGGCAGGAACTGCAGGCCCGTGACGAGGCCGAGGGCCGTCGCCGAGTGGTCGGTGAGGACGGTGAGGACCAGCCAGTCCTGGGCGACCCGACCCATCCACGTGCCGACGTTCGACACGATCGCGCCCGAGGCGTAGATGCGGTAGTTGCGGATGCCGAGGGAGTGGAAGGTGGGGCTCACTTGGAGGCCACCTTCGCCAGCACGACGGCGGCGCGCTGCAGCAGGTCCCTCTCGTCGTCGGTGAGGGCCTCGAAGCGCTCGAGCATCCACTCGTCGCGGTGGCGGCGGATGCGGCGCACGGCCTTGCGGCCCTCCGGGGTCAGCGACAGGATCACCTGCCGGCCGTCCTCGGGGTCGTCGGCCCGGGCGACGTAGCCGCCCTCGACGAGGGCACCGGTCGTGCGCTTCATGCTCGGGGCGGAGACGCGCTCGATCTCGGCGAGCTCGCTGTTCGTGCGCGGGGCGTCCTCGAGCCGGCAGAGCACGGAGAAGTGGTGCGGCGGCAGCTCGCGGTCGGACTCGAACCGGACGCGGCGCGAGATCCGCATGCACGCGAGGCGGATGTCGTTGCTCAGCGAGACGAGCTCGCTGCGGGAAAGGGTCTTGGTACGCAAACGAGTGCTTTCGGACGTGATGCTCGGTGGGATGCTTAGCCTAACTCATTACCTCGGCTAACTATTCCGGAACACGCCGAGCATGGAAACGCGAAGAGCCCCCGCCCGGGTGGGCGGGGGCCCTTGCGAGGCAGGCGGGGCGCGGGTCAGCCGAAGAGACCCTGCAGGGGCGTCTTGACGAAGTAGACGACGAAGAAGGCGGCGACGACCCACAGCAGCGGGTGCACCTGGCGCGCGTGGCCCTTCGCGATCTTGAGGAGGACCCAGGCGATGAAGCCCGCGCCGATGCCGACCGTGATGTTGTACGTGAACGGCATGAGGACGATGGTGAGGAAGGCCGGGAGGGCGACCTCCATCTCGGTCCAGTCGATGTTCGTGACCTGGCTCATCATGAGGAAGCCGACGATGACGAGCGCGGGGGCCGCCGCCTCGGAGGGCACGACCGCGAACAGCGGGGCCAGGAACGTCGCGAGGAGGAACAGGACACCGGTCACGACCGACGCGAGGCCGGTGCGAGCGCCCTCCTCGACGCCGGACGCCGACTCGATGTAAGACGTGTTGCTGCTGACCCCACCGGCGCCACCGGCGATCGCCGCGACGGAGTCCACGACGAGGATGCGGTCGGTGTGCGGCGGGTTGCCGTCCGCGTCGAGCAGCCGTGCCTCGGTGCCGATGGCCACGACGGTACCCATCGTGTCGAAGAAGTCGGCGAGCAGCAGCGAGAAGACGAACATGACGGCGGTGACGATGCCGAGCTTCTCGAAGGAGCCGAGGAGGCTGAACTGGCCGAGGATGCCGAGGTCGGGGGTCTGGGTCACCGAGTCGGGCAGCTCGGGCACGGTGAGCGACCAGGCCGAGGGGTTGGTCAGCGCACCCTTGTCGTCGAAGACGCGCGGGCCGATGTGGAAGATCGCCTCGAGGACCATCGCGAGGACGGTGGCCCCGACGATGCCGATGAGGATGGCGCCCTTGACCTTGCGGATGAGCAGCATCGCGATGAGGAAGACGCCGACGACGAAGACGAGGGTCGGCCAGCCGTCGAGGCTGCCGCCGATGCCGAGCTCGCTCGGCACCGAGCCGGGCGTCGTCGGACGGCGCGCGAAGCCGGCGTCGATGACCCCGATGTAGGCGATGAACAGGCCGATGCCCACCGAGATCGCGACCTTGAGCGGGGCCGGGATGGCCCTGAAGACCGCCTTGCGGAACCCGGTGAGCACGAGCACGAGGATGATGACGCCCTCGATGACGACCAGGCCCATGAGGTCGGCGTACGTGATCTTCTCGGCCGAGTGCGTCAGCACCATCCCGGTGATGAGCCCGTTGATGCCGAGACCGGCCGCGAGCGCGATCGGGAAGTTGGCGACCAGTCCCATGAGGATCGACATGACGCCCGCGACCACGGCGGTGCCGACAGCGACGAGCAGCTTGCTCTGCCCGAGGTCGGTGGTCCCGCCGATCATCTGTCCGGACCCGTCGACGACGCCGGAGAGGATGATCGGGTTGAGCACGACGATGTAGGCCATCGTGAAGAAGGTGACGACGCCGCCGCGGATCTCGCGCGCGAGGGTCGACCCGCGCTCGGTGATCCGGAAGAAGCCGTCGAGCCCGGAGACGCCCGAGCGGGCGTGGGTATCGGTCGACATGGCGCACACCCTAGTGGCGGGGCGTTTCGTGCGCGTGACCAGACCCTAGGCTGTCCGCGTGACCGACGAGAACGTCCCGCACGACTCCCAGCCCGACGCCCGGCCGACGCACGCGTCGCAGCTGCGCCCGCTGCCCGTGCCGATGCGGCGGATCGTCGAGGCCGGGGTGCTGGCGTGGGTCGTGGCCCTGCTCGTCGTGCTCGTCGTGCCGGCGCTGCACTCCGGCGACCGCTCCTGGTGGCCGTGGACGTGCGTGGCCGGCATCGGGCTCGGCGGGATCGGCTGGACCTACCTGCGCCGTGGACGCGGCAACGCCCGGGACGCCGGCTGACGCGTCCGCCTCACTCGGCGGCGTCCGCCGACCCCTCACCCTGCGGGTCCTCGGAGGGCTCGGAGGGCTCGGAGGGCTCGGAGGGCTCGGAGGGCTCGGAGGGCTCGGAGGGCTCAGGGGGCTCGGAAGTCTTCGGTGCCTCGGTCGTCTCGGTGGTCTCGGAGGTCGGCGTCGCCGCCCGCTCGACCGGCTCGAGATCGACGGCGAGCTCGTCGACGACCGGCTCGCCGACCGGCACCGGGGCCTGGTGGTCGAGGTCGGTCTCGGAGTGCGCGCCGCACCCGTGGTCCAGGCTCACGACCCGGCCGTCGGACGGGCTCCACTCGTTGGCGCAGACACCGAAGACGGCGCGCAGCGCGCCCGCCATCGGCACGAAGTAGCCGCACGAGGAGCACCGCTCGGTGGCCTTCTGGGCGATCTCGGAGCTGGGGCCGTTCTCGCCCTCGTACCAGCGCGTCGCCGCGGTCTCGCGACCCTCGGCCGACAGGACCCGCCTTCGTCCGAGGCCGAGCTCGACGATCGCCACCTGGTCGACGTCCTCGTCACCCGTCGCCTCGAAGCCCGCCTCGAGGTTCGGGTCGTCGAGCCGGTAGGGCAGCACGTCGCCGGCACCGAGGTCGCCCGGAGCCAGCCGGTCGGCGTACGGGACCCACTCGGGGGCGAGGACGGCGTCCGGCCCCGGCAGCAGGTTGGTCTCGCAGACGGTCGCCACCTTGCCGCGCGGCACACGGGCGAGACTGACGCCCCAGCGCCAGCCCCGGTAGCCCGGCGACGTGCAGCCGAACCAGTGCATGGCGAGGCGCTCACCGAGCGGCTCGACGCCGAGGTGGTCTCCCACCGTGCCGGGCTCGGCGATGCCGTCGAGGGCGTCACGGGCGAGGTCGACGGCCGCGGCGAGCACGGCGTCCTGCTTGGTGGCGGTGCCGATCATGGACGTCACTTCTCCAGCTCGTCGGCGAGGCCGCGCAGGGCTCGCGCGACGTTCGAGGCCAGCTTGCGCTCGGGCCGGCGGCCCGCGCGGTAGGTGTTGCCCACGCCGTCGAGGAGCTGGACGACGTCCTCGATGATGACGGTGAGCTCCTCGACCGTCCTGCGCTCGCGCTTGCTGATGTTCGCGGCCACCGACTGCGTCGGCTCGAGCACCTTGACCTGCAGGGCCTGGGCGCCCTTGCGCCCCTCGACCACGCCGAACTCGACGCGGGCGCCCTTCTTCAGGGTGGTCACACCCTGCGGGAGCGCGTTCGCGTGCAGGAAGACGTCACGGCCGTCGTCCTCGGAGATGAACCCGAAGCCCTTGTCCGCGTCGTAGAACCTGACCTTGCCAGTCGGCACAGCCCACCTCGTTGATCTCGGTCGGTCGCCCCTTCGCGGGCACGACTCGATGGCGCTGGTTGCGCTTCCCTCCAGCCTAACCGCTCGGCGCAAACGGGATTTCGCCTCCGCCGCGCTGCGCCCGCGCTGGGCTCCCACGTGTGCCCTGCGATCAACTCGGGACCTCGGCCGGGCCACCGCTCGGGCTGATCCCCCACGTGCCGGTCCACTCCTCCCCTGGCTCGAGCACGACGAGCCCGTCGCCGGAGTTGAAGGCGTCGGCCGGGCAGCTCATCGGCTCGACGGCGATCCCCGGCACGCCCTTGCGGTCGCGGGCCACGGCGGTGAAGACCTGCAGCCACGGGAAGGACTCGTCGGCCCAGAGGGTCACCGTGCCCGATGCCGTGCCGACGCTCGCACGCCAGGCGCCGTCGGGGTCGCGCACGACGTCGGTGTAGGCGGTGTCGAGGTCGGTGCCGCCCACCGGTCGCGTGGTGCGGAAGTCGAGCTCGCCGCCGTCGACAGCGGTCAGTCCGGTCGGCAGCAGCCGGTCGTCGACCTCCACGCGCGTCGCGGCCGGCACCCGCAGCTCGACGTCGGGCAGCAGCGTCTCACCGATCGCGAGGTACGGGTGGGCGCCGTACCCGAACGGGGCCGGCTCGGTGCCCACGTTGCGGGCGGCGACGGTGACGACGAGGCCGGAGTCGTCGAGCAGGTAGGTCGTGCGCAGGTCGAGGTGCCAGTCCCAGCCGGGTTGCGGATGCAGCCGGTAGCCGACGGTCACCGCGTCGTCCTCGAGCTCCACGAGCTCCCACAGGGCCCAGCGGACGAGACCGTGGCTCGCGTTGCCGAGCGGGACCTCGGTGATTGCGAGCTGGTGCTCGGCACCGGCGAAGGTGAAGCGTCCGTCCCGGATGCGGTTGGGCCACGGCATGAGCTGCTGCCCCCGCCCGGACCGGCACGGCTCGTCGGGGCCGTACCCGGCCAGGAGGTCGACGCCGTCGCGGGTCAGCGTGCGCAGTCCGCCGCCGACCTCGACGACCGTCGCCTCGAAGGGGCCGTGCCCGACGGTCCACTGCTGGCCGGTCGGCGACGGCGGACCGGACGCACCGGGCGAGGCGGGGCTGAGCGCGCTCATGAGGCCCACGCTAGCGGTCCGCCGTGGCGCAGGAGGACGGGCGGGCACCGTGCGGGCAGTAGGTTGGGAGGATGGCCACCCCCGCCCGCAGCCTGGCCGACGACATCCGCGCCCGCAGCGACGCCGAGCTGGTCGACCTCGTGCTGGCCCGGCCCGACCTCGCCCGCCCGGCGCCCGCCGACCTCACCGGTCTCGCGGCCCGCGCCAGCACCCGCGCCAGCGTCCAGCGCGCCGTCGAGGCCCTCGACCGCGGCCACCTCCAGGTGCTCGAGGTCCTGATCGTCGCCGGCGACGGGGCTCCGCGGGAGCGGGTCCGCGAGCTGCTCGGCACCGACGACGCGTCGCTCGTCGACACGCTCGTCGACGACCTCTGGCGCCGGGCGCTCGTGTGGCGCGGCGCCGACGGCGAGCACGTCGTGCGCACGGTGCCCGACGTTCTCGGCTCGACGGTGGCCGGCCTGGGCCCACCCCTGCGTGAGCTGCGCCAGACGTTCGTGCCCGAGGACGCCGACCCGGCGGCCGTCGGGCGTGCGCTCGCCGAGGCGCCCGAGGACGCGCGCGCCATGCTGGAACGGATGACGTGGGGCCCGCCCTTCGGCGTCATGCCCTCGGGGCCGGCGGGTCGCTCCACCGCGCGGTGGCTGCTCGAGCAGCACCTTCTCGTGTCCGTCGCCTCCGACCGGGTGGCGCTGCCCCGCGAGGTCGCGCTCGCGCTGCGCGGCGGGCACGTGCACCGCCGACCCGAGCTGACCCCCCCGCCGATCGAGGCGCGCACGGTGTCGCTCGTGGACGCCGTGGCCGGGGGCGCGGCGAGCGAGCTGCTCACGCACGTCGACGAGCTGGCGGCCGCCTGGGGCGCCGAGCCGCCGCGGGTGATGCGCGCCGGCGGGCTGTCGGTGCGCGACCTCCGGGCCACCCAGGACGTGCTCGACCTCGACGCGGACCGCGCGGCGTTCGTCGTCGAGGTAGCCCACGCCGCCGGCCTCGTCGCCGACGACGGCGAGGTCGTGCCGGTGTGGGCGCCGACGTCGGAGATCGACGACTGGTCGAGCGCCGAGTCCGGGCACCGCTGGGCCACCCTCGCCGTCGCCTGGTTCGCCTCGACGCGCGCGCCCCACCTCGTGGGCCGGCGGGCGTCGGGCAGCGGCGCCGTCAACGCGCTCGGGCCCGACGTCCAGTGGCCCGCCGTCCGCACCGTCCGCCGTGACGTGCTCCGCGAGCTCGCCTCGCTCGGGCCGGGCCAGGCGCCCGACGCAGAGTCGCTGCGCGCCCGGCTCACGTGGCGTCGGCCCAACCGGCCCGCCGCCGTGCTCGGCGAGGCCGTCGACGCGGTGCTGCGCGAGGCCGAGTGGCTCGGGGTCACCGGCCGCGGGGCCCTCTCGCCGGCGGGGCGACTCCTCGTCGACGCGCCGGGCGCCGAGCGTGAGCGCCTCGAAGCCGTGGCGGCGGCCATGTCGCCGCACCTGCCGGCCCCCGTCGACCACGTGCTCGTCCAGGCCGACCTCACGGCGGTCGCGCCGGGACCGCTGGTCGGTGGTCTCGGGTCCTTCATGCGGCTGTCGGCCGACGTCGAGTCGCGCGGCGGCGCGACGGTCTACCGGTTCACGCCCGAGTCGGTGCGCCGGGCCCTCGACGCCGGGTGGACCGCGGCGGAGTTCCTCGACACGGTGCGCCGGTCCAGCCGCACCCCGGTGCCGCAGCCGCTCGAGTACCTCGTCACCGACGTGGCGCGACGCCACGGCCAGACCCGGATCGGGAGCGCCGCCGCGTACGTTCGCTCCGACGACGAGTCGGTGCTCGACACCATGCTCGCCTCGCGCGACCTCGCTCCCCTGCAGCTGCGCCGTCTGGCCCCCACGGTCCTCGTCTCGACTGCCCACCCCCGCACGCTCGTCGACCTGCTCCGCGACAGCGGCTTCGCGCCGGTCCACGAGGGGTCCGACGGCACCGTCGTGCACGCCGAGACCCCGAAGCGTCGGGCGGGCTCACGCCGGCGCGGGCCGGGCCCGGTCGTCTCGCCCGTCGACCGCGACTTCACGAGCTCGCTCGTCGCCGGCCTGCGCGTCGCCGAGGCCACCGCCGTGCAGCGTCGCGCCGAGGAGGAGGCCCGCCCCGGCCCGCGCCTCGAGGCGATGGACCCGGTGGTGACGCTGTCGCTGCTGCGCGACGCGGTCGCCGACCGGCACGGGGTCTGGATCGGCTACTCCGACGGACACGGCGCGACGACGCGTCACCTCATCCACCCGCAGCGGGTCGACGGCGGACGCGTCCGGGCCACCGACGAGTCCGGTCACGAGCGGTCGTGGTCGGTCCACCGCATCACCGGCGCCAGCCTCGACGCCTGAGCGCTGGGTCCGCGTCAGGCCCCCGCGAGCGCGCGGACGACGTTGCTCGGGGAGGGCCGGCCCAGCTGGGCGGCCATCCAGACCGAGGTCTCGACGAGCGCGTCGAGGTCGACCCCGGTCTCGACCCCGGCGCCCTGCAGCGCCCACACGAGGTCCTCGGTCGCGAGGTTGCCGGTGGCCGACCTCGCATACGGGCAGCCGCCGAGACCGCCCGCAGACGCGTCGACGACCGACACCCCGTCGCGCAGGGCCGCCATGGTGTTGGCGAGCGCCTGGCCGTACGTGTCGTGGAAGTGCACGGCGACGCGGTCGGTATCGATTCCCTTGCGGGACAGAGCATCCAGGAGCCGGTGCACGTGCCCCGTCGTGCCGACGCCGATGGTGTCGCCGAGGCTCAGCTCGTGGCAGCCGAGGTCCATGAGCCGCTCGGCGGTCTCGACGACCTGGCCGACCGGCACGGGCCCCTCCCAGGGGTCGCCGAAGCACATGGAGACGTAGGCGCGCACCCACATGCCGTCGGCGAGGGCACGCTTCACGACCGGCTCGAACATCGCGTACTGCTCGGCGACCGACCGGTTGAGGTTCTTCTGCGCGAAGGTCTCGGTGGCCGACCCGAAGATGGCGATGGCCTGCAGACCCAGCTCCTCGGCCCGGTCCAGGCCCCGCTCGTTCGGCACGAGGGCCGGACGCCGCCGCCCGACGCCGCCGGGCCCGAGCGCGCCGAGGACCTCCTCGGCGTCGCCCATCTGGGGCACCCACCGCGCGGGCACGAACGAGGTCGTCTCGATGGTGGCGAGGCCGGCCGCCTCGAGCCGCCGGATGAACTCGACCTTCGTCGCGGCCGGCACGACCGTCTTCTCGTTCTGCAGGCCGTCACGGGGGCCGACCTCGTAGATCGTCACCTGCGCCGGCAGCCCCGTCGCCGCCTCGACCTGTGGGGATCGCATTCGCCCATACTGTCACCAGCACCAGCGGCACCCGCACGCCCGGGTCGAGGCACTCGGCGGTCACGGGTGACCGCGGAATACATCGGACCGGGAAGCGGGTTGAGCACTGACGATGAACGACGGACCCCTCATCGTCCAGAGCGACAAGACGCTGCTCCTCGAGGTCGACCACCCCCGCGCGGAGGCAGCGCGCCGGGCCATCGCCCCCTTCGCCGAGCTCGAGCGCGCGCCCGAGCACGTGCACACCTACCGCATCACGCCGCTCGGCCTGTGGAACGCCCGGGCCGCCGGGCACGACGCCGAGCAGGTCGTCGACGCGCTCATGACGCACAGCCGCTACGCGGTGCCCCACGCGCTGCTCGTCGACGTCGCCGACACGATGGACCGCTACGGCCGCCTCACCCTCGAGAAGGAGGGCTTCGCCGACTCCCCCGAGGGGACGCGGCTGGTCCTGCGCACGACCGACCGCCCGGTCCTCGAGGAGGTGCTGCGGCACAAGAGGATCAGGCCGCTGACCGGTGAGCGCATCGACGACCTCGCGGTCACGGTCCACCCGAGCGAGCGCGGCACCCTCAAGCAGGAGCTGCTCAAGGTCGGCTGGCCCGCCGAGGACCTGGCCGGCTACGTCGACGGGGAGGCGCACCCGATCGACCTGCGCGAGGACGGCTGGGCGCTGCGGCCCTACCAGCAGCAGGCCGTCGACGGCTTCTGGCACGGCGGGTCCGGCGTCGTCGTGCTGCCCTGCGGCGCCGGCAAGACGCTCGTCGGTGCCGGTGCCATGGCCGCCGCCAAGGCGACGACGCTCATCCTCGTGACGAACACCGTCAGCGCGCGGCAGTGGAAGGACGAGCTGCTGCGCCGCACGAGCCTCACCGAGGACGAGATCGGCGAGTACTCCGGCGCCCGCAAGGAGATCCGCCCGGTCACGATCGCGACCTACCAGGTTCTGACGACGCGCCGGAAGGGCGCCTACACCCACCTCGACCTGCTCGACGCCCGCGACTGGGGGCTCGTCGTCTACGACGAGGTGCACCTGCTGCCGGCGCCGATCTTCCGGATGACGGCCGACCTGCAGGCCCGCCGACGGCTCGGCCTGACCGCGACGCTCGTGCGCGAGGACGGTCGTGAGGCCGACGTCTTCAGCCTCATCGGCCCCAAGCGCTTCGACGCACCGTGGAAGGACATCGAGGCGCAGGGCTACATCGCCCCCGCCGACTGCGTCGAGGTGCGCATCACGCTGCCCGACGGTCAGCGGATGGCCTACGCGACGAGCGAGCCGGAGGACCGGTACCGGCTGGCGTCGTGCACCGACGCCAAGCTGTCGGTCGTCGAGCAGCTGGCGAAGCGGCACGACGGTGAGCCGACGCTCGTCATCGGCCAGTACCTCGACCAGCTGCACGAGGTCGCCGAGCGGCTCGGCGCCGACGTCATCACCGGCGAGACGACCGTCCGGGAGCGCCAGCGCCTCTACGACGCGTTCCGCGCCGGCGAGATCAGCACCCTCGTCGTCAGCAAGGTCGCGAACTTCTCCATCGACCTTCCCGAGGCGAGCGTCGCCATCCAGGTCAGCGGCACCTTCGGGTCGCGCCAGGAGGAGGCCCAGCGCCTCGGGCGCGTCCTGCGTCCCAAGGGTGACGGCCGCACGGCCCACTTCTACACCGTCGTCTCGCGCGACACCGTCGACGCCGACTTCGCCGCCCACCGGCAGCGGTTCCTCGCCGAGCAGGGCTACGCCTACCGCATCGTCGACGCCGACGACCTCTGAGCGTCGCGCGCCGCGAGGACCCGGCGATGGCCCCGGCCGGGCGGCCTGCCCGGCGCAGGGGCGGGGCCCCGTCCCGGTGTCGGACGAGGCCCCTGTGGGGAAGCCGGCACGCTGGTGCCGGTGAGGTCCGCGACCCGGTGCCCGCCCCGTGAGCCGGGCCGCGGACCGGCTCGGTCCTCAGCGCCGGCCCGAGGGGCCGGTGCCGTGGCTGAGCCGTCTCGGGGGACGGGCCCGGTGCCGCCCCGTCGCTGACTCGGCCTATCCAGTCTGCCCGAAATGTCCGGATGTGCCACCCCGGGTGCTCTCGCCCAGCCTGGTCACAGAGAACGTGCAGCCTTCTTCCCAGCCAACTCCCAGCAAACGTGCTGAGACTGTTCACGTGGACACCCAGACCGCCGCGGCCCCCGAGGCCAGACTGCTCATCGTCGAGGACGAGCCGAACATCCGTGAGCTGCTCGCCACCTCCCTGCGCTTCGCCGGTTTCGAGGTCGAGACGGCCGCCGACGGCACGAGCGCCCTC
>NZ_JBNDHY010000058.1:0-26255 GCF_056755315.1 Monashia sp. HAY1-2A | reverse complement strand
GATCCGCGGCAGGAACGCGCGCTTCTGCTCCTCGGTGCCGTAGCGCAGCAGCGAGGGCCCGATCTGCCGCTCGGCGATCCAGTGCGCCGCGACGGGCGCACCGACGACGAGCAGCTCCTCGGTGACGACGAACCGTTCGAGGTACGTGCGGCCCTGCCCGCCGTACTCGGTGGGGATGACCATGCCCAGCCAGCCACGGCGTCCGAGCTCGCGGGTGAACGCGCGGTCCCAGCGCGTCAGCCACGTGTCGACGTGCGGCACGAACGCCCCCGCCCGAAGCTGCTCGGCGAGGAAGGCCCGCACCTCCAGACGCAGCTCGGTGAGGGCGGGCAGCTCGCGCACGCCGGGTGGCACGAGTCGGGTCGCCATGCTCACCTCCGTCGGTCCGGCCGGGTCAGGGGTCACTCTCCCACACGGTGGTGCGCCTCCCGGGACGGGTGGTGCGGCCACCGGAGGACGCCGGCTCGGGCTCGGGCGAGCGCCCCCCGCGCGGGGTCAGGCGCCCCCGGCGAGGACGAGGTAGCCGCAGAGGCCGACGATGACGGCGGTGATGAGGCCGGCGACGACGGTCGTGACGCGGTGGTTGACGAGGACGCCCATGAGGCGTCGGTCGCTCGTGAAGAGCAGGAGCGGCACGAGGGTGCCCGGCAGCGCGAACGAGAGGGCCACCTGGCTCCAGACCAGCGCGTCGGTGGGGTCGACGCCGAGGCCGAGGATGAGCAGGGCGGGCACGACGGCGAGGAGACGCCGCAGCAGCGGCGCGATGGGGCGGCGTCCGAACCCCTGCATGACGACGTCGCCGGTCTGCACGCCGACGAGCGTCGAGGCCAGGCCGGAGGCGAGCAGGGCCACCGCGAGCATCGTCGCGGCGATGTCGCCGACGCTCGACCCGAGCGCCGCGTACGCCGACTCGATGCTGGCCCCCGCCGACGTCGGCAGCGCCGCGGCGAAGACGACGAGGCTGACGTTGGCGAACCCCGCCACCGTCATGGCGATGACGACGCTGCGGACGGTCCGACGCCCGGCCCGGAGGCGCTCGGCCGGCGACACGACCGGCGTGCCGTCGTCGTGCCCCCGCGAGGCCGCGGAGTGGAAGTGGAGGGCGTGCGGCATGACCGTCGCCCCGACGATGCCGACGGCCAGCAGGGCCGCGGACCCGTCGAGCGAGCCGGGCACCAGCGCCCGGAGCAGGCCGGCGCTGTCGACGTCGGCGACCGTCACCTGCCACACGAGCGAGCCGACGATGACGATGAGCAGGACGAGCACCACCGAGTCGAACTGGCTGCGGCCCCGGACCTTCAGGGCGAGCACGACGAGGCTGAAGAGCGTGACGCACGCGGCGCCCGCCATGAGCGGCATCCCGAAGAGGAGGCGCAGCGCGATGGCCCCACCGACGATCTCGGCGAGGTCGGTCATGACGACGACGAGCTCGGCCTGGACCCAGAGCAGGACCCGACCCACCCCCGGGAACCGCGCGGCACTGTGCTCGGCGAGGCTCCGACCGGTGACCATGCCGAGCTTCGCGGCGAGGTACTGGATGACCATCGCGGAGCAGCTGGCGAAGACGACGACCCACACGAGGCCGTAGTCGTGCTCGGCGCCCGACGTGATGTTGACGCCGAAGTTGCCCGGGTCGACGTAGGCGATCGCGGCGAGGAGCGCCGGCACCAGGGTCCGGGGCGCGCGCAGGGTGCCGCCGAGCCCCCGCTCCGGGGACCGGTCCTCGGTCCGGCGCCGTTCCTGCGCCACCTGCTCGTCCATGGTGCACAGCATCGAGCCTCACGGGGCGCGGCGCCAACTCCGTCCACGACACCGGGACCGCGCCACCGGTGGGCGCCTCGGACCGCGCGGGCCCGACCGGCTCAGCGGGTCTCAGCAGGTCTCAGCGGGTCTCAGGGTCTCAGCGGGCCGAGGCGAGCCCGAGGAGGGCCGCGATGCCGAGGGCGCTGCGCGGGTCGTACGCCGACGTCCAGAGCCCGCCGTGGGCGGCCGCGTACGCCTCGTCCTGCCACGGGTGCCCGCGGCTCGGCGCGCCGGTGCGCAGGTCGTGGACGAGGAGTGCGGCCATGAGGGTGTTGGCCGTGCCGGGCTCGAAGACCTCGATGCCGAACCGGTGGGCCCCGGCGTAGGCCGCTGCCAGTGTCCGGTTCTTGACGACCGAGCGGGTGCGGGTCGGCGGCGCGACCTTGAAGGAGACGAGGCCGCCGTCGGCCCGGTGGGTCGCGGCGCGCCAGCGCTGGAGCCGCTTGGCCAACAGGTAGTTCGGGCCCTGCTGGAGCACGACGCTGTCGTTGATGCCCGGGTCCTGCCCCGGCACGTAGTTGCGACGCAGCAGCCTCCCTCCGCTCACCGTGCGCAGGGGCACGCGGAGCAGCTTCGAGGTGCGGCGCTGGGCGTAGCTGCGCACCGAGCGCTCGACCGCCTCCCCCGGCACCGCGAAGACGTCGGTGGGCGTGGCGAGGAAGGCGAGTGCGACGTCGTCCGGGCGACGCTCCTCGACGAGCCGCCTCGTCAGGGCGTCGACGGCCGTCGAGACGCGGACGTTCGTCGCGCCGTCCGCGTAGACGTAGTTGCCGAGGACGAGCCGGTGCGGCGCCTCGAGGCCGGCGACCCACCGGGTGACCGCCGCGAGGTCGTGGACGAGGTCGCCACCGGCACGCGCTGCCAAGGGACCCTCGGTGCCACGCACGGGCACGGTCATCGAACCGGCCAGGCGCCGGGTGTCACCGATGAGCCGGTCCCACAGCTCGGGCCGTGGCAGGTCGACCGCTGCGACGTTCGCGCCCCACCGCAGCAGGGACCGCAGCGGCCCCATCTCCGCCGCGGCGCCGAGGACGACGACGGTGTGGTCGCCGAGGTCGAGCCACTCCGGGTGCTCGACGACGCGGCCGACGGCCTCGGCGCAGGACGGCTCGACCGTCCCGGTCTCGACCCACGCGTCGAGGCGGCGCAACAGCCTGTCCCCGGAGAGCCGCTCACGGCCGTAGGGCAGGGACAGGACGCGCTCCGGCTCTCCCTCACCATGGAGCGTCTCGGAGCCGAGCGTCCCCGAGGCGTCGGGCTCGAAGCCGTCGGGCGGCTCGAAGGCCGCGGCCAGCGGCCGGTCGCCGCCGGCTCCCGCCCAGCGCATCCGCGTGTGCAGCGATGCCAGCCCGTCGCGGGCGATGCCGAGGGCGGCGGCGTCGGAGACGAGCCCCGCCTCGACGAGCCGGCGGAAGTGGGGCAGGTACCCCTGCCGCCAGCTCGTCTCGCGCTCGGCCGACGCGGCCCCGACCGGGTCGTGCGCGCGCAGCGCGTCGGCGACGACGGCCCGCCCGACGGCGGTCGTGCTGCGTCGTCCGGTTGCCGGGTCGACCGGAAAGGCCACGCCACGCTGGGCGTCGGAGTCACTCATGGAGCCATCCTGCCGGTGGGCGAGGCGGCTGTCCGCCGGCCGACCGGTCCCCGGCAGGGCGACAATGGGCGGGTGGACGAGTTTCCTGCCGCACCGGGACGCCTGCTCGACGAGGAGCGGCTGACCACCCTCCAGCGACTCGACGACCTGCGCAGCGAGTTCGCGCTCGTCGTCGACGCCACCGAGGGGTCGAACGCCGACGACGAGCACGACCCCGAGGGGTCGACGATCGCCTACGAGCGGTCGCAGATCGGCGCCCTCGTGGAGCAGGCCGAGCGGCACCTCGCCGAGATCGACGCCGCCGTGGCGAGGGTCGCCGCGGGCACGTACGGTCGCTGCGAGGTCTGCGGGCAGCCGATCCCGCAGGCCCGGCTCGAGGCGCGGCCGACCGCGACGAGGTGCGTCGAGCACGTCGGTGGCCACCCGGGCTAGCGCTCTCGGCGAAACCCCGCGCGGCAGCGGCCGCGTCTGCAAGGCTGGGCGCGGAGGTCGGATGAGCGAGCCGGGCACCTGGCGGCGGGATGCCGCGCGTCTCGTCGTGCACCCCGGACACGGGGTCCACGGCAGGGACGACGAGATCGAGGCCCTCGTGCGGGCCCTCGGTCCGGACGGTGCGCGTCGCGTCGTCGTCCACGGCCCCCTCGGCGTCGGCACGTCGACGGTCGTGGCCCTCGCAGTGGCCCGTCTCGGTGACGCCTACGACGCGTCGGTCACGGTCGCCGTGCGCGGTGGACCGGGTCTGCGGCGCGGCCTGGCGGGCCACCTCGGGGTCCTCGAACCCCACGACGTCGACCGGCTCGCCGCCGCCGTCGGACAGCGCCGCCTGCTCGTCGTCGTCGACCCGCCCGACGGCCCGGGCCCGCACGCACTCCTGGCCGAGCGCCAGCTCGTCCACGAGGCCGACCGGCTCGTCGACGCGTGTCCCGGGCTGGCCGTCGTCCTCGTCGGCCGGCGGCCCGCGGCATGGCCGGGCGCCGAGCAGGTCGCCGTCCGCGCGTTCGACGCGCCGCGCAGGAACGATGACCCGGACACCCTCCGGCGGCATCCCGCCGTCGCCCTCCTGCTCGACCGCGTCGCCCTCGTGGACGCCGGCCTCCTGCCGACCGACGACGTCGTTCGCGCCGCCGCCGAGGTGTGCCGCGGTGTCGGCGGCCTGCCGCTCGCGCTCGAGCTGGCGGCCGCACGCGCCGGTGCGCTCGGCATCGACGGCGTCGCCGGGCTGCTGCGCGGCGGGGCCTCCCGGGTGTCGCTGCTGACGGCGCGGCGCGCCGAGCCCCGCGGCGTGCGCACCGCTCTCGAGCTGGCGTACGCGACCCTGTCGCCCGATGCCCAGGAGCTGCTGCGCGACGCGTCGACGCTGCGGGGGCCGTTCGACCTCGACGCCGCGAGCGCCGTGTCCGACCTGCCGCTGCCGCGGCTCGTGGACGCCCTCGACACGCTCGTCGACCTCCGCCTCGCGGCCTACGTCCAGCCGGCGAGGCCCGCGGCGTCGGTGGAGCCAGCCGGCGGCCCGGCCCGTGACGCCTCGACGCCGCAGCGCGCCTGCTTCGCGCTCGACCCCGTCGCTGCCGAGCTCGCCGGCGAGCTGCTCGACCAGACCGGCGGGGCCGGCGCCGTCCTCGACCGGCACGCCGCGCACCACGCCGCCCTGGCCAGGCGGGCGGCGGCCGCCGCGGCCGACGCCCGGGAGCCCGAGGCGATGGCCCTGCTCGAACCGGTGGCAGCCGACCTCAGCGCGGCCCTGACGTGGCTGCGCGCGGGCCCCGACCACGCCACCGCGTTGCGGCTCGCCGTCGACCTGGCCCCGCTGAGCCGTACCGTCGGCGAACGGGACAACCTGCGGGCCGTCGTCGACGAGCTGCTCGCAGAGCTGGCCCCCAAGCCCGTCGACGAGGGTCTGCTCGCCGACGCGGAGATCTGGTCGGGGGTCCTCGCCCTCGACAGCGCCGACGCCGCGGAACGCGTCGACGAGGCCCTCCCCTGCCTGCTGAGCGGCATCGACCGGGCCCGCCACACCTCCGACCGGCTCCGCCTGCTGCAGGGGTTGGACGTCGTCGCGCGGACGCTGCCGCTGCACCGCAACGCGATCCTGGCCCATCGGAGCGTCCTCGAGGGGCTCGAGCTGGCGACGCACCGGGGCCACGCGCGCTGGCTCGCGCGCTTCGAGGCGTGGCGCGCGATCCTGTTGCACCGAGGCGGGGACACCACGGGCGCGGTCGCGCTCGGGCTGTCGGCGCTGCGCCGCGGTCGTGCCGCCGGTGACGGCCCGTCGGTGGTGGCCGCCGGCGTCCTGCTGCACACGGTGCCGTCCCGGATCGTCGGGCTGGCCGGTCCCCCTGAGGCGTCCGGACGCCCGGCGCCCGACGTGCCGATGCTCGAGGAGCTCCTCGGGGTCGCCACGGTGACCGGTGACGGGGCATCGCTGTCGCTCATCCTCGGCCGGCTCGCCTCACGGGCACTCGCGTGCGGCGACGCCGCGGCCGCGGCGCGGTGGACGCGCACCCGGCTCGAGCTCGCGTGGCGCCTCCCCGCGGGGACGGCCGTCGCGCACTGCTCCCTCGCAGCGGCCCGCATCGCCGCGGCCACCGGTGACCTCCTCGCGGCCGCGCGCTTCCACGGGTTCGCGGAGCCGATGCTGCCGATCCTCCTCTCCGGGCTGGCGCCGCTCGAGCGCACCGCGTACGAGCGGGCGACGGCCGAGCTGCGCACCCTGCTCGGGCCCGACGCGTTCGACCGGGCCGCGTTCGAGGGGTCGGTCCTCGACGCGTCGGCGGCGCACGCCGAGCTGCTCGCCTACGTCAGCGCCGTCGCCGGCGCCGACCCTGCGGACGCGGCGGACGGCGGGGGAGTGCCGTCGCCGGCCTCACCACCGGTATCGCAACCGGGATCGCAACCGGGATCGCAACCGGTCGGTGAGGTCCCCCTGGCGGCCCACGAGGTCCAGCTGCTCACCGCTCTGGGCTCCGAGCGGGCTCTGTCGGAGCTCGCCGAGGCGGCGGGCGTCGACATCCCGACCATGACCGACGCGGCATCGGCGCTCTACGCCCGGCTGGGGTTGCGGGGTCGCGCGGAGGCGGCGGCCGTCGCGCTCCGCAGTGGGCTCGCCTGACGCGTCGGGACCGGCGACCGGGCTCACCGGCACGACCCGCCTCGCCCGCGGCGGGCGCGTCGGCGCCTCGGAGATGCCTGTCTCGCTCAGGCGAGCCCGGAGCCGATGTAGTCGAAGGCGGCGTCGATGTTGCGCTCGAGGCGTCCCCCGCCACCGGCCTGCTGGTGCTCGATGCAGGCGCGGACCGCGGCGATCGCGACGGCGACCGTGACCCGCGGCTCGAGCGAGGCACCGGGGGCCTGGCCGAGCCGGCGCTCGAGGGCTGCAGTCAACGCGTTCTCGATGCGGATGTTGTTGCCGACGAGGGCCGGAGCGAGCGCGGGCTCACCGAGGAGGATCCGGCGACGCCTGGCCCGCAGCTCGCGGTCGACCGAGGCGGGCGCGAGCATGCCGGCGAGGATGCGGCGCAGCGAGTCCAGCGGCGTCTCACCGTCGCGCACCTCCTCGAGCTGCTCGGCGTAGGACTCGAGCTCCTCGGCGGTCGTGCCGATGACGGCCGCCTCCTTCGACGGGAAGTAGTTGAAGAAGGTGCGGGCGCTCACACCGGCGCGTGTCGCGATCTCCTCGGTGGTGACCGTCGCGAAGCCCTTCTCCTCGACGAGGTCCAGGGCCGCGAGGTTGATGGCGCGCCGGGTCTCGCGCTTCTTGCGCTCGCGCAGGCCGCAGGACTCGTCGGCAACGGACGTGCTCATGGGTCCCATGATGGCACTAGGCCTGCATCCACTGCAATTTTGCAGTTACTGCACGTTTAGGTGTACGGTCGAGGACATGCCACAGACCTCGACGGCCGCCCCCACCCCGGGCGCCACGACGGAGGCGGGACCGGCCGCGCACGGCCTGGACCGCGCCACCCGCAACATCTTCACCGCGCTCATGCTCGGCATGCTCGTCGCGTCGATCAGCCAGACCATCGTCGGTCCGGCCATGCCGCGCATCGTCGCCGAGCTCGGCGGCATCGACCACTACTCGTGGCTGGCCACCGCGGCCATGCTCGTGAGCGCGATCACCGTCCCGATCGTCGGCAAGATGAGCGACCTCTACGGGCGGCGCGGGTTCTACCTCGGCGGCCTCGTCGTCTTCATGGCCGGCTCGGTCCTGTCCGGATTCGCCCAGAGCTTCTGGTGGCTCATCGCCGCTCGCGCCGTCCAGGGCGCCGGCATGGGCACCCTGATGCCCCTCTCGCAGACGATCATCGGCGACATCATCCCGCCGCGTCAGCGCGGCAAGTACCAGGGCCTCATGGGCGGCGTCTTCGGCCTCGCCTCGATCCTCGGCCCGCTCGCCGGCGGCTTCGTCACCGACCACTGGGGGTGGCGCTGGCTCTTCTTCGTCACGCTGCCCGTCGGCGTCGTCGCCTTCTTCGGCATCAGCCGCTTCCTGCACCTCGAGCACACGCCCCGTGAGTCCGTCGTCGACAAGGCCGGCATCACGGTGCTGTCGCTGACCCTCGTCCTCCTGCTCGTGCCGACCTCGCTGGGCGGCACGACCCTCCCGTGGGGCTCCCCCGCGATCATCGGCCTGTATGTCGCGGGCGTCGTCGCGCTCGCCGCGTTCGTCGCCGTCGAGCGCCGGGCCGTCGAGCCGGTCCTGCCGCTGCGCCTCTTCCGCAGCCCCCTGTTCACGCTGTCCAACATCGCGGCGTTCATGGTCTCGGTCATGATGTTCGGCGCGATGATCTACCTGCCCGTCTACGCGCAGGGCGTGCTCGGCGTGTCGGCCACCAACTCAGGACTCATCCTCATGCCGATGTCGGTGGCCATGATCGGCCTGTCGATCCTCTCCGGGCTCGTCATCACGAGGACGGGCAGGTACAAGCTGCAGACCATCGCGGGCATCCTCATCATGGGCGTCGGCTTCTGGCTGCTCACCCAGCTGCACCACGGCTCGAGCCAGACCGAGCTCACCCTGTCGATGGTCGTCTTCGGCGTGGGCCTCGGCATGGCGCTGCAGGTGTTCACCCTCATCATCCAGAACTCCTCGCAGCGCAAGGACCTCGGCGTCGCCACCGCCTCCACGCAGTTCTTCCGCAACGTCGGCTCGACCGTCGGCACGGCCGTGTTCGGCACGATCATGACCAGCGGGCTCGCGGGCAACATCGCCTCCCACCTGCCCGCCTCGGTGGTACGGCAGATGCAGGCCTCGGGCCAGGAGGTGAGCGCCGGGTCGGTGCTCGACCCCTCGGCACTCGCGCAGCTGCCGCCGCAGATCGCCTCCGGCGTCCAGCAGGGCCTGGCCGACTCGCTGCACACGGTGTTCGTCTGGGGCCTCGTCCCCTTCGCACTGGCCCTGGTGACCGCGCTCTTCATCAAGGAGCTGCCGCTGCGCGACACCGTGCACACGCCCGACGAGGCCGGCATCGAGCTGCTCGACACGCTGTCGCAGTCGGCGCCCGACGACGAGGTCACGGTCCCGCTGGGCCGCGGCGCCGGCAACACGCGGACGCACGAGCGCCTCCTCGGCCTGCGCCTCGGACTGCTCGCCGACTCGGCGCTGCGCGGCGACCGGCCCCTGCTCAGCCGGGCCGTCATCCGGCTCGGCGAGGGAGACCTCGACGCCGGCGCGGCGCTGCTGCACCGCACGGCGCGGATGCTGACCACCGAGGACCCGTCGGTCGCGGCAGACACGGAACGGTTCGCCGTCGAGGTGGCCGCACGCGCCAAGGCTCCGGGCGGCGTCCTCGACGACTGGCTCAAGCGCGAGCTCGCCACGGCGATCGCCGAGCGCGATGCCCACGAGGTCATGACGACCCTCGAGCCGACCGTCGCGGAGCGGTACGAGGCCGTCGACGTCCGGATGCTCGAGCGCGTCGGCGACGACCTCACCGCCGCCTACCTCGTCGACCGCAGGCAGGCCCGCCACGCCGAGCGCCAGGCGGCCTCGGCCCGCTGACGCCGTCCACGAACACACCGAGCAGCTGCCAGGTCCCGCCGGGTACACCCCGTCGGGTTGGCAGCTGCTCGGTGTGTTGCGGGGGTTTGGTGCGGGAGGTCAGGCCCAGACGAGGGCGCGGCTGGGGTCCTCGAGGATCGCGGCGAGGTCGGACAGGAAGCGCGAACCGAGCTCGCCGTCGATGAGCCGGTGGTCGAAGCTCACCGCCAGCTGGGTCACGTGGCGCACCGCGATCTCGTCGGAGCCGTCGGCGGCGGTGACGACCCACGGCTGCTTGCGGATCGCGCCGAAGCACACGATCGCCGACTCGCCGGGGTTGATGATCGGGGTGCCGCTGTCGACGCCGAAGACCCCGACGTTGGTGATCGTGATGGTGCCGCCCGACATCTCGGCCGGCTGGGTGCGTCCCTCGCGAGCGGTCGCCGTCAGCGCCCCGATGGCGCGGGCCAGCTCGAGCATCGTCAGTGCGTGGGCGTCCTTGATGTTCGGGACGATGAGCCCTCGCGGCGTGGCGGCGGCGATGCCGAGGTTGACGTAGTTCTTCTGGACGATCTCCTGGGCGGCCTCGTCCCACGTCGCGTTCATGCCCGGGTTGCGCCTGATCGCGAGGACGAGCGCCTTGGCGAGCACGAGCAGCGGCGTCACCTTGACCTCGCGGAACTCGCGCTCGCCCTTGAGGCGGTCGACGAGCTCCATCGTCCTCGTGACGTCGACGGTGACCCACTCGGTGACGTGCGGCGCCGTGAAGGCGGAGCCGACCATCGCCTGGGCGGTCATCTTGCGCACGCCCTTGATGGGGATGCGGGTCTCGCGCTCGCCCGCGCCGAACGGCAGCGCCGGGGCGGATGTCGGGACGCCGGCTGCCGCCGGAACCGCCGGGGCTGCGCCGTCGACCGCGCCCGACGCGAAGGCGTTGACGTCGTCGCGGGTGATGACCCCCTCGGGACCCGAGCCGGCGACGGCCCAGAGGTCGACGCCGAGGTCCTTGGCGAGCTTGCGCACCGGGGGCTTGGCCTTCGGCCGGCCCTCCCGCGCGACCGGCGCCGACGGGGAAGCATTCATCGCGGGCCCGGCGCCCGGCGTCGGGGCCGGCGACTCGACGCGGGGCGCCGGGGCGGTCGGCTCGGCGACCGGCTCCGCGGCCGCGACCTGCTCGGTCTCGGTCGGTTCCGAGGCCCGGGCGACCGGGGCCGGAGCGGCGTCACCGGCCCGCTTGCGCGGGCGACGGGCCGTGGCACCGGCCTTGGCGCCGTAGCCGACGAGGATCGCCTCGCCGCCGGCCGGCTCCCCGGTTTCGCCGGGGACGGCCGGTGCGACCGGCGTCTCCTCGGCGGTGCCGTCGTCGATCGTGATGATCGGGGTGCCGACGTCGACAGTCTGGCCGACCTCCACGAGGAGGTCCTTGACGGTGCCGGCCCACGGGATCGGCAGCTCGACGAGCGACTTGGCGGTCTCGACCTCGAGGACCATGTCGTTGACCTTGACGGTGTCGCCGGGCTCGACCCGCCACTCGACGATCTCGGCCTCGACGAGGCCCTCACCGGGGTCGGGCAGCTTGAACGTGCGGATTGCCATGGAGGACAGTCCCTTTCGGTCAGTACGCGAGCGCGCGGTCGACGCCGTCGAGGATGCGGTCGAGGTCCGGGAGGAACTCCTCCTCCATCCGGCTCGGCGGGTACGGGATGTTCGCGCCGCCGACGCGCACGACCGGGGCCTCGAGCTCGTAGAAGCACTTCTCGGTGACCTGCGCGGAGATCTCCGAGGCCATGCCGAGGAACGTGCTCGCCTCGTGGACGACGACCAGCCGGCCGGTCTTCTTCACCGACGACACGATGGTGTCGATGGGCAGCGGCGACAGCGAGCGCAGGTCGATGACCTCGATGCTCGTGCCCTCCGACTCGGCGGCAGCCGCCGACTCGAGCAGCGTCTTGACGACGGGACCGTAGCCCACGAGCGTCACGTCGGTGCCCTCGCGCAGCACGTTGGCCTCGAAGAGCCCGCGCGGCGCGGACGTCGCGGCGGTGTCGTACTCGGCACGGTCGTGGTAGCGACGCTTCGGCTCGAAGAACATGACCGGGTCGTCGCACGCGATGGCCTGCTGGATCATCCAGTGGGCGTCCTCGGGGTTGCTGCACGCGACGGTGCGCAGGCCCGCGGTGTGGGCGAAGTAGGCCTCGGGACTCTCGGAGTGGTGCTCGGGACTGCCGATGCCGCCACCGAACGGGATGCGGATGACCATCGGGATCTTGATCGAGCCGAGCGAGCGGGCCCGCATCTTGGCGACCTGGCAGACGATCTGGTCGAAGGCCGGGTAGACGAAGCCGTCGAACTGGATCTCGCAGACGGGGCGGTAGCCGCGCAGCGCCATCCCCAGGGCGGTGCCGACGATGCCGGACTCGGCGAGCGGGGAGTCGATGACCCGCTCCTCGCCGAAGTCCTTCTGCAGGCCCTCGGTGATGCGGAAGACGCCGCCGAGCTTGCCGATGTCCTCACCGATGAGCACGACCTTGGGGTCGGCCTCCATGGCCTTGCGCAGGCCGTTCGTGATGCTCTTGCCGAGGGTGACCTTCTCGAGCGCCATCTCAGCTCGCCTCCTCGAAGCTCGCCTTGTAGGCGAGGTAGGCGGCACGCTCGGCCTCCATGACGGGGTGGTCCTCGGCGTAGATGTGGTCCCACATCGTCGCCCCGGGCATCGTCTCCATGCTGATGCAGCCCTGGCGCAGCTCGGCGGCGAACTGGTCGGCCTCGGCGTCGACGCGGCCGAAGAACTCGTCGTCGGCCATGCCCTCGTGGGCCAGGTAGGTCTTGAGGCGCAGGATCGGGTCGCGGAACTTCCACTCCTCCACCTCGGCCGAGATGCGGTACTTGGTCGGGTCGTCGGCCGTGGTGTGGGCGCCCATGCGGTACGTGAAGGCCTCGATGAGCAGCGGGCCGTTGCCGTTGCGGGCCTCGTCGAGGCAGTGCTGGGTCACGGCGTAGGTGGCGAGGATGTCGTTGCCGTCGACGCGCACACCGGGGAAGCCGAAGCCGCGGGCGCGGTGGAACAGCGGGATCCGCGTCTGCTTGGTGACCGGCTCGGAGATGGCCCACTGGTTGTTCTGGCAGAAGAACACGACCGGGGCGTCGAACGAGGCGGCGTAGACGAAGGCCTCGTTGACATCACCCTGCGACGACGCGCCGTCGCCGAAGTAGCAGATGACGGCGGTGTCGCGCTCGGGGTCACCGGTGCCGACGTTGCCGTCCATCTTCACGCCCATCGCGTAGCCCGTGGCATGCAGCGCCTGGGCCCCGATGACGATCGTGTAGAGGTGGAAGTTGTTCTCCTTGGGGTCCCACCCGCCCTGGCTGACGCCGCGGAACAGCTGGAGCGAGCTCTGCGGGTCCATGCCGCGCACGAACCCGACGCCGTGCTCGCGGTAGGTCGGGAAGACGAAGTCGTGCGGCTTGAGCGCCCGACCGGAGCCGACCTGCGCGGCCTCCTGGCCGAGCAGGCTCGGCCACAGGCCGAGCTCGCCCTGGCGCTGGAGCGCATAGCCCTCGGCGTCGAGACGACGGATGAGGACGAGGTCGCGGTAGAAGCTCCGCAGGTCCTCCGGCGTCAGGTCCGCGACGTACTTGTCGTAGTCGGGGTGGGACACGCGCTGACCCTCCGGGGTCAGCAGCTGGATCATGTCCGGGCCGCCGTCGCCGACCGCGGGGGTCGGCTCGTGCAGCTCGGCGACAACCTTGTCGCTCACGTGGGGCTCCTTCGCCGGTGAGACCGGCCTACTCGTTCGGCCCGCGGACGGGGGTCTCCCGCTCGTCGGCTTCTGGGGGCGCAGGGCCGCCGTTCGTGACGACGGACGCCTTCTTGGTCCTCGACCCGGAACTTACCGGAGAGGCCTGCGAATCTCACAATGCGGGACGGCCCGGCCCACCCGGCCGACGCGTCAGCCCGCCGACGCGACGCGGCGGGGTCGGCGTCGGGCGAGGTACTCGGCGGGCATGCCGGGGCCGACGGCCACCGTGACCTCGTCGACCGCCACCGGCCCGTGCGTCGCGCACGTCGTCGCGACCGTGACGGTGTCGCCGCAGGCGGCGTGCTCGTAGAGGATCGGCGGCTCACCGGGAGCGGCCCAACGGTCACCCCACCGGGTCAGGGCCACGAGCGTCGGGGCGAGGTCGCGGCCCTTGTCGGTGAGGACGTACTCGCGCTGGGCAGCCGACCCGGGGACCTCCCGACGCTCCATCACCCCGGCGTCGACGAAGGCGTCGAGGCGGGACTGCAGGACGTTCGTCGCGATGCCGAGGTTGTGCTGGAAGTCGGTGAAGCGCGTGACGCCCGCGAAGAGCGCGTCGCGGACGATGAGCAGGCTCCACCGTTCGCCGACCACCTCGAGGGCCCGCGCGATGGAGCACACCTGGGAGTCGTAGGTCCGTCCGAGCACGTCGCCAGCCTAGCAAAGTGCTTGCATCATGAAAGTCGCCTGACCTAGGGTTGCTTGCATCACGCAAGTCACAGCGGAAGGGAAGACCCATGGGAACCGACCTCACGATGAGCTTCACGGTCGAGCACACTCCGCAGGAGGTCTTCGACGCCGTCAACGACGTCCGCGGCTGGTGGTCCGGCAGCATCGTCGGCGACCCGGCGACGCTGGGGGCCGAGTGGGTCTACACGGTCCCCGACATCCACTTCTCGAAGTTCCGCACGATCCGGCTCGACCCCGGCGCGGCCGTCGAGTGGCTCGTCCTCGACAGCCTCCTGACCTTCCCCGAGGACAAGGAGGAGTGGACGGGCACGACCGTCCGGTTCGAGATCACGTCCGAGCCGGCGGAGGCGGGTGCGGCCGGCCGCACCCGCCTGACGTTCACGCACGTCGGGTTGCAGGACGGGCACGAGTGCTACGACGTGTGCCGCACGGCATGGAGCCAG
Organism: Monashia sp. HAY1-2A; assembly: GCF_056755315.1. Classification (NCBI taxonomy): domain Bacteria; kingdom Bacillati; phylum Actinomycetota; class Actinomycetes; order Micrococcales; family Intrasporangiaceae; genus Intrasporangium; species Monashia sp. HAY1-2A. The sequence goes on along the minus strand of NZ_JBNDHY010000058.1, from coordinate 11,951 downwards.
TACGTGCTCGGCAGCCTCCGGGACCGCGTGCGCACCGGGGCCGGCGTGCCGGACGCCTTCAGCAACCAGCAGTCCCTGGCGGCAGCCCTGGCCGGCACGGCGGAGGTGCCGGTGGTCCCGTGACCGAGGACGCGAGCGCCGGCGCCGCGAGCGTCAGCGCCGCGAGCGTCAGCGCCGCGAGCCCCACGCCCACGGCGGCGTCGTCAGGAGGCCCTGCCCGACGACGGCCGTCTCGCCGAGGTCCTTGCGCAGCGTGAGGACGTGGGCCGGCGACCCGAGGCCCACCCTGCGCCCGCCGTCGTCGGCGTCACCGTTGTCGCCTTCGTCGGCGCCACCGCCGTGCCCGGCGCCGAGCTCGCGGACGAGGGCCGCCGAGTGCGAGACGACCATGACCTGGGTGCGCTCGGCAGCCCGACGCACGAGCCGGGCCAGGGGCGGGACGAGGTCGGGGTGCAAGGACGTCTCGGGCTCGTTGAGGACGAGCAGGGGTGGTGGGTCGACCGTGAGGAGGGCGGCGACGAGGAGCAGGTAGCGCAGGGTGCCGTCGGACAGCTCGGCCACGCCCAGCGGGCGCAGCATGCCGGGCTGGTGCAGCGCGAGGTCGAACCGGCCGCCGTCGACCGTGACGTCGAGGACCGCGCCGTCGAAGGCGTCGGCGACGGCGCGGTCGAGCTCGCTGCGGCCGTCCTCGCGGATCGTCTGCAGGGCCGCGGCGAGGTCGCTGCCGTCGTCGGCGAGCACCGGCGTGCGGGTGCCCACCTGCGACCGGCGAGCCGGTGCGTCGGCATCGGCCCGGAAGCCGTCGTAGAAGCGCCAGCCCCGGACGAGGCGCCGGACCCTGAGCAGCTCGGGCGCCCGCTCGGGGTCGGCGAGCTCGGTGAGCATGCTCTCCCAAGGGCGCAGTGAGCGGGTCAGCTCGGTCCAGCCGCGTCGGCCACGCGCTCCCCCACCACCGGTGCCGGCCCCGAGCCCCTGACGGCCGACGGGGTCGGACTCCCACTCGTCGTCGGACCCGCCGCCCCACTCGTCGCCCCAGTCGTCGTCGGCGGGCCCGGTGGCGCGGGTCTCGACGACGCCCCAGCGGCGTCGCACCAGCACAGACCCGGGCCGCATCACCGGCCCGGCCCACACGACCTCGCGCTTGATCTCCGGGTCGCGCAGGAACGCCGAGGGGGTTCCGGCGTCGGCCCCGGACGCCTGCTGCGGCAGGCCGAGGTCGACGAGGTAGCCGATGTCGTCGGAGGCAAAGCCCAGCTGGAGGCTGATCGGACCCCTGCGGGTGGTGCCCTGCACCGCATGCCCGCGGCGCGCGCCGCCGAGGGTGGCCGGACCGGCCCACAGCGCCGACTGCAGGCCGCCCTCACGGGCGAGGGCGCCGACGACGTCGCCGCGCCCACAGCCGGCCAGCAGCCGCAGGGCGCGGTAGAGGTTCGACTTGCCGCTGCCGTTGGCTCCCGTGACGACGTCGAGGCCGTGCAGCGGCACGACGACGTCGCGCAGCGAGCGGTACCCCGAGACCGCGACCGCCGTCAGCACCGCCGCGCCTCAGGCGTCGGGACCGACGCCGTCGCCACCGGCACCACGAGACCACGCGGGCAGCTGCTGGAGCGTCCAGCGGTTGCCGTCGGGGTCGCTGAACCGGACGAACCGGCCCCACGGCTGGTCATCCACCTCGGAGGCCTCGACGCCGCGTTCGACGAGCTCGGCGCGCGCCGCGTCGGCGTCGGCGACGACCATCTGCAGGTTGACGATGCCACCGGGCACGGGCTCGGCCAGACCCCTGCCGATGGCGATGGAGCAGGCCGACCCGGGCGGCGTCAGCTGCACGAAGCGCACCTCCTCGCTGACGGTGTGGTCGTGGTCGAGCACGAACCCGACCTGGTCGACGTAGAAGTCCCGCGCACGGTCGACGTCGGTGACCGGCACGACGACGAGCTCCAGCTTCATGTCCATGCGCCCACGCTAGGGCCGGCCACCGACGGCGCCCCCCCGATCCGCCGCGGCCGCGTCGAGCTAGGAGCGCCGGCTGGAGCCGTCGTGCTCGGCGTCCCGCCGGCGCTCGGCCGCACGGTCGCGTTCGACGCGGTCGAGCGCACCATGCCAGGTCCGGAGCGCCACCCGCACCAGGGCCGGCCGCACGACGAGAAGGAGCGCGACGACGACCAGCGCGCCACCGACGACCTCGAGGTGGCCGGCCGGAAGCGTCTGCGACGTCAGGCCGGGCAGCAGCCCGTACGAACCCGCAGGGACACCGACGCGGGCCGCCCACGAGTGCGCCACGGTGACGAACGCCGCCGCCATGCCGGCAGCCCCGACGACCTCGCCGGTGCGTCCGGGCACGACGAGCCACGTGACGACCGCCGCGAGCGCGAGCACGAGCACCACGCACAGGGTCACGAGCGCGAGGAGGTTGGGCGGACCGCTCGCCGCACCGTAGACGGTGCCGTCCTCGGCGACGGTGACCTCGCGTCCCCACGACCACTGCTCGGTCCGGAAGACCCGGTGGAACTCGCCGACCTCGGCCGTCGTGAGGACGAGCGCCGCGGTGGGCCACACCACTGGGGTGGCGGCGAGGAGCACGCCGACGCCTGCCACGAGACCCGCGGGCAGGCGTCCGGGCACCAGCCCCGGGCGACGCGGACGACCCGGAGGGCGCGGCCGGCGACGGTTCATGACGCGTCCGGGTGCCGCGGGCGCTCGGCCCCGTCGGCCTCGCCGGCGTCGTCGCTGAACCCGACGGCTCCCGAGCGCGAGCCCGAGTGGTCGCGGGCGGACGCGTCCTGCAGCGTCGCGATGCCGATGCGCGGGCCTGCGGACCCCGACCTCGTGCCCGATGACCCCGGCCACCCGCCGGGGCCGCCGGGGGCGCGGTCGTCCGAGCCCGGAGCAGGCGAGGCCTCGGTGAGGACCGGACCGAAGGCATCGGGGGCCTCGTCCACCTCGGGCACACCCCGCAACCGGGCCAGCCGGGCGACGAGGCCCGGCCAGCTCGCCCGGGCGGTCCGGGCGGCCGGCCGCGCGGCGACGAGGACGAGCGCCGTCACGAGGAGCCCCACCGACACCCACTGGAGCCAGCCCGTCAGGTGCGTCTCGACCTCCATGAGCGGGTTGTCGCCGTAGAGGCCGGTCATGGTGTCGCCGACGCGCTGGACGAGGGGTGCGCCGAGGCCGAGGACCGCGCAGCCGAGGCCGGCCGCCCCGAGCACCCGTCCGTCGGTCCCGCGGCGCAGGGCGTAGGCGGCGCACGCGGCGACGCAGACGACGATGGACAGCGCGAGGAGCGTCAGGCTGAACGGGTTGGAGACGTCGAACTGGTTGGCGTCCTCCAGCGTCGTGTCGGCGTACCGGCCCCAGCTCCAGATCGACTGACGGAAGGTGTAGCCGCCGGACGGGCCGTCGCTGCGGACACCAACGGTGTGCGTCGGCCAGAACAGCTGCGGCGTCGCGAGCAGCGCCCCGGCGACCCCGAGCGCCGCGACCGGGGCGCGCCCCGCGACCACGGGCGGCAGTCTTCGGGCACCGCCCCGCGGTGGAAAGGTGCCGGGCGGAGACCCGGCCGGCATCGGACGCGTGCGAGGCAGGCGAGCCGGCGCCCGCCCCGTGGCCGTCAGGGCGGACACCATCAGCGCGAGCGCGGCCACGAGCACCACTGCGGCCGCCGTCTCGGCCAGCCCGGCCGGCGTCGACGCGCCCGACGCCGCCAGCCCGTGCACGTCGTCACGGACCGGCCGACCCAGCCGCGCCGGGACGGTCGTCGCGAGCCGCCCGAGGAGGGCACCGGTCGAGACCGGCGCGAGGACGCGGACCCAGTGGGCGTCGGAGGCCAGCCAGGCGACCGTCCCCGCGGCGGCGACGGCCAGCAGGGCCACGAGCGCCACCAGCCCCCAGGGGTTCCAGAGGTCCTGGACCACCGCTCCGCCCGCGCCGAGCTCCTGCGAGCGCCCCCAGCTCCAGTCGTACTGGTCGAAGAGCACGACACCGCTCTCGCTGTCGAGGGTCGTCACGCGCCACGTCGCTGCTACCAGGGAGGGGACCGCCAGGACGACCGCGGCGAGGGCCGTCAGCCCGGCCGGCACGTGCTCGCGCTGCAGCCTCATGACGCCGCCCTCCGATCACCGCGCGACCTCGCACGGTGATCCCATTGTCAGCGCGGGCCGAAGCGCTGCGCCACCTCCAGGAGACGGGTGTTCGCCTCGACCTCGCCGATCGTCACGCGCACGCCGTCGTCGCCGTACTGGCGCACGATGAGGCCGGCCTCCTCGCACGCCTGCGCGAACGCCGTGGACTCGGCCCCCAGCGGGAACCACACGAAGTTGGCGTCGCTGCGCGGCAGGTGCCAGCCCTGGTCGGCGAGGGCGAGGGTGACGCGGTCGCGCTCGGCCACGATCGAGGCGACGCGCTCGCTCAGCTCGTCGAACGCGTCGAGCGACGCGATCGCCGCGACCTGGGCGACGGAGCTGACCCCGAACGGCGTGGCCGTCTTGCGGATCGCCGCCGCGACCGGCGGGTGCGCCACCGCGTAGCCGACACGCAGGCCGGCGAGGCCGTAGGCCTTGGAGAAGGTCCGGAGCACGACGACGTTCGGGTGCCGACGCCACACCTCGAGGCCGCGGACCGCGTCGGGGTCGCGGACGAACTCGACGTAGGCCTCGTCGACGACGACGATGACATCGCTCGGCACCTTCGCCAGGAAGGCCTCGAGGTCGCGCTCGTGCACGCACGGGCCGGTGGGGTTGTTCGGGGTGCAGACGAGCACGACGCGGGTGCGCTCGGTGACCGCGGCGGCCATCGCGTCGAGACGGTGCCGGGCGTCGGCGTCGAGGCCCACCATGACCGGCTCGGCACCGGCGAGCTGGGCCACGATCGGGTAGGCCTCGAAGGAGCGCCACGCGAAGACGACCTCGTCGCCGGCGTCGCAGGCCGCGTTGACGACCTGCGCGAGCACCGCGACGGAGCCGGTGCCCGTCGCGAGGCACTCGGCCGGCACCCCCAGCGCCGCCGCGAGCCGCTGGGTCAGGGCGGTGACCGCCATGTCGGGGTACCGGTTGACCGTCGAGGCGGCGTCGGCGATGGCTGCGACGACCGACGGCAGCGGCCCGTACGGGTTCTCGTTCGACGACAGCTTGTACGCGGTGACGCCGGCCGGGGCGTTCGCGGGCTTGCCCGGCTTGTAGTCGGGCATCCGGGAGAGCACCTCGCGCAGCCGCACCCGGCTCGCGTCGGCGACGGCGTCTGCGTGGCCGGCGTCGACCGCGCCGGCGTCCGTCGGGGCGTCGGTCGCGGCGTCCGCCGGGGCGTCGGTCGCGGCCTCCGTCGGGGCGTCCGTCGGGGCGGGGGTCGCGGTGCGGTCGGCAGCGTCGCTCATAGGGCGCACTCTAGAGGGTGCGTCTCACGCAGGTGCCCGGCCTCTGGACGCTGTCCTGACGCGGTGGCCCCGCTGTGGCTAGGCTCACATCGTCGCGTCAGCGCCGCCTCGACACCCTTCACCATGCCCACACAGCGAAAGTCCAGCTCATGCGCATCGGCATCCTCACCGGGGGCGGAGACTGTCCCGGCCTCAACGCCGTCATCCGCGGCGCGACCCGCGCCGCCGAGGTCACCTACGACAGCACCGTCATCGGCTTCCGCAACGCGTGGCGCGGCGTCATGGACAACGACTACGAGATCCTCGACGTCGACCGGTGCCGCGGCATCCTGCCCCTCGGTGGCACGATCCTCGGCACGAGCCGCGACCAGCCCTTCGCCTACGAGGACGGCCTGACCAAGGTCCGCAAGGCCTACGACCGGCACGGCCTCGACGCCATCATCGGCATCGGCGGCGAGGGCTCGATGGGCGTGGTCAACCGGCTCCACGAGCACGGCTTCCCCGTCATCGGCGTCCCGAAGACCATCGACAACGACATCTCCCTCACCGAGATGACGTTCGGGTTCCAGACCGCCGTGCAGATCTGCACCGACGCCATCGACCGGCTGCACACCACCGCCGAGTCGCACCACCGCGTCCTCGTCGTCGAGGTCATGGGCCGGCACGTCGGCCACATCGCCGTGTGGTCGGGCCTGGCCGGTGGCGCGGCGATCATCCTGACGCCCGAGGAGGCCTTCGACATCGACGAGGTGTGCGAGCGCATCGTGCACCGGCACAAGAAGGGCCGGTTCGCCACGATCGTCGTCGTCGCCGAGGGTGCGGTGCCACGCGAGGGCACGATCGACATCCCGGCGCCCGAGGTCGACAAGTACGGCCACCAGATCCTCGGTGGGATCGGCTCCATCCTCGCCCGCGAGATCCAGGGCCGCACCGGCATCGAGAGCCGCATGACGGCCCTCGGGCACATCCAGCGCGGCGGCTCCCCGGTGGCCTTCGACCGGGTGCTCGGCACGCGCTTCGGCGTCGCCGCCGTCGAGGCCGCGATCGACGGGGCATGGGGGCAGATGGTCGCGCTGCAGCGGGGCCGCATCGAGCGTGTCCCGGTCAAGGACGCCATCAGCCACCTCAAGATGGTCGAGCCCGAGCTGCTCCGGCTCAACTCGATGTTCCAGCCGCGCATCCCCGGCGACGAGCACCCGGGCCTGCCGAACGGCGCCCTCGTCGACACGGGCCTGTCACGGGCCGGCGTCGTCGTCGCCGACGACACGGCGGGTGCCGCCGCGGACCCCGCGATCGAGGGCGAGCCCGTGGAACACTGAGCGCATGCTCATCAACTTCGCGCTCCAGACGGTCATCAACGCCGTCGCGCTGTGGGTCGCCGCGTGGCTCATCCCCGGCATCACGTTCGGTGGGGGGTCCACGGGCCAGGTCGTCAAGACGGTCGTCGTCGTCGCCCTGATCTTCGGCCTGGTCAACGCGTTCATCCGCCCCGTCGCCAAGGTGCTCTCGCTGCCGTTCATCATCCTGACGCTCGGGCTGTTCGTCCTCGTCGTCAACGCGCTGATGCTGGAGCTGACGTCGTGGATCGCGGGCAAGCTGAGCCTGTCCTTCCACGTCGAGCACTTCTTCTGGGACGCCGTCCTCGGCGCGCTCATCGTCACCCTCGTCTCGATGCTGCTCAGCTTCGTCAGGAGCGACTGACGCTGCGCGACCCACGAGCCCGTCCCCGCGACGCCGGGGGCGGGCTCGCGGCGTCCCGGGGTGTCGGCTTCGGCCGTGTCGGCGGGGGGTCCTACCGTCGTCGCATGCGGTTGCTCCACACCTCCGACTGGCACCTCGGGCGGACGCTCCACGGCGTCAACCTCCACGAGGCGCAGGCAGCCGTCCTGGAGCGACTGTGCGAGCTCGTCGAGGACCCGCCCGACGGCGTCCCCGTCGATGCCGTCCTCGTCGCGGGCGACGTCTACGACCGCGGCGTCCCGCCGGTCGAGTCCGTCCAGCTGCTCGAGTGGACCCTCTCGCGACTGTCGGCGGTCACCACCGTCGTCGTCACGTCGGGCAACCACGACTCCGCCATCCGGCTCGGCTACGGCGCTGGGCTGTTCCGCGACCGCATCCGCATGGTCACCGACCCCGGCCTGCTCGACCTGCCGGTCCTGCTCGAGGGCAGCGACGGCGTCCGGGCCGCGGTGTACGGCATCCCCTACCTCGACCCCGACCACGCGCGCGTCGCCCTCGCCGGCGGCGGCGAGCCGCTGCCGAGGTCGCACCAGGCGGTCGTCGCCGCCGCGTGCGACCGCATCCGTGCCGATCTGGCCGAGCGTCCGGGGGTGCGGTCCGTCGTCCTCGCGCACGCCTTCGTGGCCGGTGCCGACCCGAGCGACTCCGAACGCTCGATCATGGTCGGGGGCGTCGACCGCGTGGCCGGCACGGTCTTCCACGGCATCGACTACGCGGCCCTCGGGCACCTGCACGGCCCGCAGGCACCGGACTGCGCCGAGGGTTCGGTCGTGCGCTACTCCGGCTCACCGCTGCGGTACTCGTTCTCCGAGCAGGACCACACCAAGGTCGCGCTCCTCGTCGACCTCGACGCGTCCGGCCCGGCCCGGGTCGCGCCGGTGGAGATCCTGCAGCCGCGGCCGATGGCGACGCTGCGCGGCAGCCTCGAGGAGCTGCTCGACTCGCCGGAGCACGCGTCCGCCGAGCAGGCCTGGGTGCGGGTGACCGTCACCGACCGGGTCCGTCCCGACTCGCTCATGGACCGGGTCAGGTCGCGCTTCCCGCACGCGCTCCAGGTCTTCCACGAGCCCGAGCGCGCGGTCGAGCGGGCGCGCGCGAGCACCACCGTCGTCAGCGAGCGCGACCCACGCGAGCTCGGCTGCGACTTCATCGCCTACGTCACCAAGACCGAGGCGAGCGCGGGTGAGGTCGACGTCTTCGCCTCGGGCTACGAGGCGGCGGTCAAGGCGCAGCACCTGGCCGAGGCGCAGGAGGTGGGGTGACGTGCAGCTGCACCACCTGTCCATGACGGCGATCGGCCCCTACGCCGGCACCGAGACCATCGACTTCGCCGCCGTCGGCCGTGCCGGGCTCTTCCTGCTCGAGGGGCCCACCGGCTCGGGCAAGTCGACGATCATCGACGCCATCACCTTCGCCCTCTACGGCAAGGTGGCCCAGGCGTCGGCCGACGTCGAGCGGATCCACTCCCACCACGCCGACCCGCGCACGGTCCCCGTCGTCACGCTGGTGTTCGAGACCCAGAGCGGCATCTACCGCGTCCAGCGCACGCCGCGGTTCGAGCGGCCGAAGACCCGCGGTGCCGGCACCACGGTGCAGAACCCGTCGGTCAAGCTGTGGCGCGTCCAGACCCCCGACGACCTCCTCGGCGGCGAGCTGCTCTCGACCAACCTCGGCGACTGCGACGACGAGATCACCCGGGCCGTCGGCCTGACCCGCGACCAGTTCGTGCAGACGGTGATCCTGCCGCAGGGCGAGTTCGCGACGTTCCTGAGGGCGCGCTCCGAGGACAAGGGCAAGCTGCTCGAGAAGGTGTTCGGCACGGCGTTCTTCCGCCGCGTCCAGGACGAGATCGTCGAGGCCGGCCGGGCCGCACAGGCTCGCCGGGCCGGCGCGGTCGCCGAGATCCGCGACGCCGTGCACGCCTTCGCCGTGTCCGCCGGCCTCGACGACACGGCGCGCGACGCACTCCTCGAGACGAGCCGGTCGGCCCCGGACCTGCTCACCGCCGAGCTCACCGAGGTCCTCGACGAGCTCGTCACGCGGGAGCGGCACGCGGGCAAGCGCAGCCGCGAGGCCATCGAGGCCCACCAGCAGATGGCATCGATGGTCGGCGACGCGCGGCTGCGCCAGCAACGCCGCGAACGGCTCCTCGAGCTGCAGCGCCAGGACGAGAGCCTCGGCGCGCGGGCCGTGGAGTTCGACGACCTGAGGCGGGCCATGTCGCGGGCCCGGCAGGCTCGCCCCGTGGCCGGCGCGGTGCGCACGCTGGCGCAGAGCGAGGCCTCCCTCAAACGGGCGGAGTCGCTTCTCCTGACGGCACGCTCGAGGGTCGAACCGGCGCTGCGCGACGGGTCGGCGGCCGAGCTGCGGGTGGCCGCGGCGTCGCTGCGCGAGGTCATCGGCGGGCTCGCCGCGGCACTCGACCTCGAGCGGGCCCTGTCGACGCGTCGTGACCGGCTCGACGAGGCGCGGCGGGCGGCCGAGGCCGCTCGGCACCGCCTCGACGCCGTCACCGCCGAGCTCTCCGCGCTGCCCGCTGCCGTCGAGGAGCACGAGCAGGCGCTCACCGCGGCGCGCGACCTCGTGTCCCTCCTCGACGTGCGCGCCGAGGCCGCCGAGACGGCCCGACGCCGGCTCGAGGCCGCGACCGCCCACGCCGCCGCCGCCGCGCGGCTGCCCGCCGCCGAGGCCGCCGCCACGGCTGCTCTCGAGTCGCTGCGCGCCGGCGAGGCCGAGCTCGCCCGCGTGCGTCGCGCCCGCATCGACGGCATCGCCGGCGAGCTCGGGCTCGCGCTGCGGGACGGTGAGCCGTGCCCCGTCTGCGGGTCCGCCGAGCACCCGGTCCCGGCCCGACCCACGGCCGACGCCGTCACGGCCGAGCAGGTCGCCGAGCACGAGGACCGGGTCACCGCGTTGCGCGACTCGGCCGCCGCCCTCGCGGAGGCGCTCGCCGGGCTGCGCGCCGAGGCCCGCGAGCTGGCGGCGGCTGCGGGGGGCCAGGGCGTCGACGCCGCGCGGGCGGCCGCCGAGCGGGCGGCCGCCGACCTCGCCGCGTCCCTCGCGGCCCGCGACGACGTCACCCACGGCATGCAACGGCTCGCCGCCCTCCGGTTGCGACAGTCCGAGCTCGCCGAGACGTCGACGGCGCTGACGGCCCAGGTCGCGCGCCTCGGGCACGCCGTCGAGCAGCTCGCCGACCGAGTCGCGTCCGAGGCAGCCGAGGTCGAGGCCGCCCGCGACGGCCACCCGAGCGTCGCGGCCCGCCGCGGAGCCCTCGTGGCCCGGGCCGGCCACGTGGACGCCCTCGTCGATGCCCTCGCTGCCCGCGACGTCGCGCGAGCCAGCGTCGCGGAGGACGAGGCCGCCCGCGACGCCGACCTGCGCGCCGCCGGGTTCACCGACCTCGCCGAGTGGCTCGAGGCCGACCGGCCGATGGAGTGGATCACCGCCAAGGAGAAGGAGATCGCGGACTTCGAGACCGCGTGCACCCGCGTCAAGGCGGGCCTGTCCGGGCCCGAGCTCGCCGACGTGCAGCTCGACGCGCTCTTCGACGACATCGAACCGATGGTGGCCCTGGAGCGGACCGCGAAGAAGGAGATGGAGGAGGCGGCCCGCGAGCACGGCGCCCTCCGCGGCCAGGTCAGCCGCACCAAGCAGCGCGTCGGTGACATCACGGCCGCCCTCGAGCGCAACGCGGCCGTCATCGCCGAGACCGCCGACGCCGTCCGCGTCGGGCAGCTCGTCGCGGGCAACGGCGACAACCAGCTCAACCTCGACCTCGCCAAGTACGTCCTCATCCGGCGGTTCACCGAGGTTCTGTCGGCGGCCAACACCGAGCTGGCGCGGTTCTCCGGGGGCCGGTACACGCTCGAGCACACCGACGCCAAGAAGGGCAACGCCAAGTCCGGTCTCGGGGTGCGGGTCCACGACATGCTCACCAACCAGGTTCGCGAGGTCGGAACGCTCTCGGGCGGCGAGACCTTCTACGTGTCGCTGGCCCTCGCCCTGGCGCTGGCCGAGGTCGTCCGCGCGGAGTCCGGCGGCGTCGACCTCGGCACGCTCTTCGTCGACGAGGGGTTCGGCACGCTCGACCCCGACGTCCTCGACGACGTCATGCAGACCCTCGAGGGGCTGCGCGAGGGCGGCCGCACGGTCGGCATCATCAGCCACGTCACCGAGCTGAAGTCGCGGGTGGCCGACCGCATCGAGGTGCTCGTGCGACCCGACCGCACGTCGACCCTGCGCGTCACGGCCTGAGCGGAGCGGCGCGAGCCTGGCCACCCCTACGATCCGAGCCATGAGCGTCGTCGCGAGCGTTGTCGTAGGCCTGGCCGCCCTGCTCCACGCCTACATCTTCTGGATGGAGTCGATCGGCTGGACCCGGCCCGAGGTGTGGCGGCGGTTCGGTGTCGCCGACCAGTCCGCGGCCGACACGACGCGGCCCATGGCGTACAACCAGGGCTTCTACAACCTGTTCCTCGGCCTCGGCGCCGGTCTGGGCATCGTCCTGTGGTGGGCCGGACACCACGAGGTCGGCCGCACGCTCATGCTCTTCTGCACCGGGTCCATGGTGGCGGCGGCAGCGGTGCTGACGACGAGCGGCCGCCGCTACCTGCGGCCGGCGCTGTCCCAGGGCACGGTCCCGCTCATCGGATTCGTCCTGACGCTCCTGACCTGACCCCCCGCCGCGACCAGTCACCCCGACCACTCGCATCGACCACTCGCCCCGACCACTCGCGTCGACTACTCGCGTCGACCACTCGCCCTGACCACTCGCCCTGACCACTCGCCCTGACCACTCGCCCCGACCTGTCTCTTATACACATCTGACGCTGCCGACGACGGA
>NZ_JBNDHY010000057.1:0-26857 GCF_056755315.1 Monashia sp. HAY1-2A | reverse complement strand
TCCGTCGTCGGCAGCGTCAGATGTGTATAAGAGACAGGCTACTGGGGCGGCGTCGGCGGCTACTGGGGTGGCGTCGGCTACTGGGGTGGCGTCAGCTCGGCGCTCCAGGAGTACGCGGTCCCCGGCCGCGGCGGGCGGATGCCGGTCAGCCTGGCCCTGCCCGACCCGGCCCTGCGCGCCCGCGACCTGCCGCGGCGTCCCGTCGTGGCCGTGCCCGACACGGCCGTCGCGAAGCACCCGTGGTTCAAGGACGAGCGCACCATCGTGCGCCTGAGGTACGAGAACGGCCGCCTCGTCCCCGCGGGGCCTCCGGAGGACGCCGCGCCCGCTCCCGCAGAGGGCCTCAGCGACGCGCCGAAGCCGCAGGAGCCGGTCGGCCTCCTGCACGGCCACGCCACGTTCATCGCCGGCCTGCTGCGCCAGGGCTGTCCCGAGGCGACGATCCTGTCGATCCCCGTCATGGGCGAGGACGGCATGGTCGACGAGGCCGACATCCTCGACGTGCTGGAGGCGCTGCTCGACCGGCACGTCCACGGGCAGACCACCGACCACCCCGCCGACTGCATCGACGTGCTGTCGCTGTCGCTCGGCTACTACGCCGAGGACCGCACCTACACCTCCGGCCCCGTGGCCGACCTGCTCGACCGCTTCGCCGAGGCCGGCGTCGCCGTCGTCGCGGGCGCGGGCAACGACGGCGTCAGCGCGCCGTTCGTGCCGGCGGCGCTCGCCGCGTCGCTGCCACCGCGGATCACCGCGCGGGCGCTGCCGCCGGTGTCGAGCGTGGGGGCCAACAATCCCGACGGGTCGAGCGTCGCGCTGTTCTCCAACACGCTCCCGGTCATCACGGCGGTCCGGCCCGGCGTGTCCGTCGTCAGCACGCTGCCGCTGACGAACGGGATGGGCCAGCCGTCGACGAAGGCAGAGGGGGACGGCCCGGTGCGCTGCACCGTCGACCCCGACGACTACACGGGCGGCTTCGGCGTCTGGAGCGGCACGTCGTTCGCGACGCCGGTCTTCGCCGCCGAGGTCGCCGCCGCGATCGCCACCGAGAAGGACGTCGCCGACGTCGCCCCCGCCGTCATGCGCAAGCGGGCGCTGCGGGCGCTGCGTCGCTGCACGACGAAGGGAGCAACGCCATGACACCCGCACCCACGGCGTCCGACGGCCTGGGCACCCTGGCCGGCAAGGCCTTCGCCGCCTACCTCGCCGGCGAGCGCGAGCGCCTGTCCGAGCTGGTCGACCTCGTCACGCCGGTGCTGTGGAACGCGGCCCGCTCGCAGGGCGCCAACCCGACGACGTGCGAGGACGCCGTCCAGACGGCGTTCCTGCAGCTCGTCGACCGCGCCGAGACGATCAACGAGCCGGCCGCCGTGCTCGGCTGGCTCGTCGTCGTCGTCAAGCGCGAGGTGTGGCGCCTGGCGCGCGGCTCGCGTCGCGAGATCGGCGTCGAGGAGGTGCCCGAGGCCCCGGCCCAGGCCCTCGACCCGGAGGCGCAGGCGGTGCTGAGCGAGCGTCAGGGCGTGTTGTGGAAGCACGTCTCGACCCTCCCTCCGCGGTGCCAGGAGCTGCTGCGCGTCATCGCGTTCGCCGACCGTCCCGACTACGCGGCCATCGCCGAGTCGCTCGGGATGCCCGTCGGCAGCATCGGCCCGACCCGCGGCCGATGCCTCCAGAAGCTGAGGACCGTCCTCGGCTCCGATCCCGGATGGGCGGTGTGACATGAGCTCGCACAAGGACGCCATTGACGACCTCGACGTGGCCACGCTGCGCCAGCTGCGTGAGCTGTTCGCGCACGCCGACCCCGTACCGTCCGACCTCACCGAGCGGATCAAGTTCGAGCTCACCGTGCAGGCGCTGCACGCGGAGGTGGCCGAGCTCACGGACTCGGCCCTGCTCGCGACGCGCGGCACGAAGGTCGAGCCGACGCCGACCGAGTCGGTGACCTTCAACGCCGCGGCCGTCAGCCTCATGGTCACCGTCAACGCGAGCGACCTCGAGGGCCGGGTCCGGGTCGACGGCTACGTCACGACGCCCGGCGCCACGGTCGAGGCCGTGACGACAGAAGGCAGCAGTCTGGTCGATACCGATGCGAACGGCCGCTTCGTTCTGGATGATCTACCGCATGGCCCGATCCACTTCGTGATCCGGGTCGACCCCGACGACGAGAGCGCGCGACCGGTCATCACGCCCACGATCCAGGTGTGACGCTGATCCCGGCTGCGCAGGGAGGCGGCCGACGATCAGCGCACGGCGCACGCTGGACGAGGTGGAGGCCCTGCGCGAGCAGGCCGCGGTCGAGAACGGAGCCGGCCGGCCCGAACGGGCCGTCTCCGTGCTCGTGGACGCCCTGCGCCGGCTCGACGAGGTCGACGCCGCGACCCGGGACGGCATCGCCCAGACGCTCCGGGCCAAGACGCTCATCACCCTCGGCCTGAGCCAGTTCCTCCTCGAGGGCGTCCGTGCCGCCGAGGTGCGCTTCGCCGAGGCCGAGCGGATCGTCGAGACCCTCGGCGACGCCGGGCTGCGGGCCCGGCTGGACTACCAGCGCGCCAACGTGGCCGGACGCGTCGGCGACCTCGCCGGCGCGCGCGCGGGCCTCGAGGGCGCGCTGCGCCACCTCGACGCGTTCTCCGCGCGGGAGCAGTGCTCGGTCCTGCTGAGCCGGGGCATGCTCGCCTTCGAGATGTCCGAGCCGGCGGTCGCTCTCGAGGCCTTCGCCGGTGCCGCCCGCGCGGCCCGTGATGGCGGCTTCCCGCAGCTCGAGTTCATGGCCGCCCACAACGAGGGCTATGCCGCCTACCTCCTCGGTGACGTCCCCCGGGCGCTCGCGACGATGGCCGCCGCCGTGGTGGACGCTCCCGACGTGTCGCTGCTGCCCGCCCGCCTCGACCGGGCGCACGTCCTCCTCGAGGCAGGACTCATCGACGAGACGGTCGAGGTGCTCGAGGCGGCGGCCGGGTCGCCCGACGCCCAGCAGGACCAGGTCGCCGCCGAGCTGCAGCTCGGGCTGGCCCGGGCGCACCGGCTCGCCGGCGACCTCGGTCGCGCCCGGGCGGCCGCGGAGCGTGCGGTCGCCGGCTTCGACCGGGTGGGCGCCGTCGGCTGGGCGGCCAAGGCCCGGCTCGCACTCGTCCACGTCGAGCTGGACCGGCTGCGCCGCGCCCCGGTCGCGGCGTCGGCTCTCGCGCCGCTGCTCGCGGCCGCCGACGACGTCGCGGCCACGGCCGGGCGGCTCGGCGACACCGATCTGGCCGACTCCGCGCTCGTGGCGGCGACCGACGCGCACCTGCTCGCCGGACGCGTCGACGCGGCCCGCGCCAGCCTCGAGCGGGTCGCCGGCCCCGGAGCGTCGCTGAGCGGCGAGCTCGACCGGGCTGCGGCGCAGGCCAGCCTGCATCTCGCCTCCGGAGAACCGGTCCTCGCCCGGCGCGTCCTCGGCCGGGCGGCACGGGGCCTGGCTGCGGGGCAGGAGGGCAGCGCGAGCCTCGACCTGCGCAGCGCCCGGGCGCTCCACGGCGTCCGGCTGGCCCGTCTCGACCTCGCCCTGGCGCTGCGGGGCGGCAGCGCGGCCGTGCTCGAGGCGCTCGACCGATGGCGCAACGCCACCGACCGGCTGCCCTCCCTGGCCCGGCCGGCCGACGCCGTGCTCGCCTCCCTCACCGAGCAGCTGCGCTCGACCCAGGCGCTGCTGCGCGGGGACGTTCCCGAGGCCGAGGTCGGCGAGCTGACCGCTCGCGTCCGGCGCCTCGAGCGCGACATCCGCGCCCGGGACTGGACGCTGAGCAGCGGGTCGCCGACGGGCACCGCGACGGAGGTCCGGGTGCGGCAGGGGCGCGAGGCCCTCGACCGCGCCGACCGGGACCTCGTCTGGTTCTTCCCCGTCGAGGGGCGGCTCATGGGCGTCGGCGTGGTGGGCGGGCGGGCCCGCGTCCGCGACCTCATGCCGCTGGCCGAGGCCGTCGAGCTGGCCCATCGCATCCGGGTCGACCTGCGCACCGCGGCCACGCGCGAGCTCGGCCCGTTCGCCTCCGCCGTCTGGGGGTCGCTGCGGGCCGCGGCCGACCGCCTCGACGCCGCCGCGGTCCGGCCGTGGGGGCTGCGTCGCACGGGCCTCGTCGTCGTGACCTGCGAGGAGCTGTCGGCCCTGCCGTGGTCGCTGCTTCCGTCCCTGACGGGCGTGCCGTTCACCGTCGCGTCCTCCTTGACGTCGTTCGCGCGTCGGGCCGGCGACGCGCCGGCGGTGGACGCGCCGGCGGAGGCGCCGGCGGACGGGTCCGCTGCGGTGCGGCCCGCTCTCCCCGCGCGCGTCCACGTCAGCGTCGGCCCCTCGTTGCGACGCGCGTCGGGCGAGGCGGCGGCCGTGGCGCAGGCCTGGGCCGACCGCGCGCAGGTCAGCGTGGCGGACCCCTCGGTGGCGCACGGGCTCGTCCGGGCGATGAGCATCGACGACGTCGTCCACGTGGCCGCGCACGGGACCCACCAGGTGCAGTCGCCGCTCTTCTCCTCGGTGCACCTGCACGACGGCCCGGTGTTCGCCCACGAGCTGCAGGCCGCCGGCGTCCGGGCCCGGCACGTCGTGCTCTCGGCGTGCGAGGTCGGGTCCGCGACGTTCCGGCCGGGAGAGGAGCAGCTCGGTCTCGCGGCGGCGGTGCTCAGTCTCGGGGCCAGGTCGGCCGTCGCCGCGGTGTCGCCGGTGCCCGACGAGGTCGCTGCGGACACGATGCTCCGGCACCACCGTGCCCTGGCCCGCGGCGTGCCGAGCGACGAGGCGCTCGCGTCGGCGCTGGCAGGCGGCGAGCCGATCGCCGCCGCCTTCCTGCACCTCGGCGGTCGCTACACCCACCCTTGACGGGCACCCCGACGACCGTCGTGTCAGGCGGAGCGCAGGGCCCGGGCCTCGCGCCGCTTGGCGAGCGCCATGGCCAGCGCGATCTTGCGGGCGTCGATGGCGATCTCGCGCAGCATGCCCGAGATCGGGTTGGTGTAGCCGGTGTACCAGAGGCCACGGGCGCCGCGGGCCGTCCGGCCACCCCGCTCGACGGGCCGACCCTCGTCGTCGAGGACGCCGAGGTGCCCGAGCATCGTCGCGAGGCCCTGCGTGTAGCCGGTGGCGAGGACGACGACGTCGGGGCGCAGCCGTCTGCCGTCGGCGAGCACGACGTCCTCGCCGTCGACCGACGCGAGCGCCGCGACCGGCTCGACCGCCCCGGAGCGCACCGCGTCGATGATGCCGACGTCCTGGACGGGGATGGCGTTGTCGCGCTCGACACGGGTCAGCAGGCCGGTGTCGGGGCGGGGCAGGCCGTGAGCGGACAGGTCGGGCACCTGGAGCCGTTCGACGACGGGCGCCACGGCGTCGACAAGCGCCGTCGGCAGGCGCCGGACCGCGATGCCGGTGTACTGCGCGGCGACCGGTCCGCGGTTGCGGCGCAGGATGTGCGGCACGGTCCGCACGGCCATCCGGACCCGGGCGGCACCCTGCTCGGCCAGGTCGACGGCGATCTCGGTGCCGGTGTTGCCGGTGCCGACGACGAGCACGTCGCGACCCGCGTACGCCGCACCGGTGCGGTAGTCGCGGGCGCGGACGACCTCGCCGGGCCAGGCGTCGAGGCCGGGCACGTCCGGCTCGCGCGGTGTGTGGTTGAAGCCGGTCGCGACGACGGCGTACGGCGCGGTCAGCGTCGAGCCGTCGCCGAGGGTCAAGGTCCACGCGTCCCCCCAGCCGGGGTGCGCGGGCGCCCGGTCGACGCGGGTCACCTCGACGCCGGTGCGCACGTCGATCTCGTGGTGCGCCGCGTACTGCTCGAGGTAGCGCACGACGTCGTCGCGGGCCACCCAGCGGCCCATCTCGCGCGGGATCGGCAGCCCGGGCAGGCCGGACAGCTCGCGCGGTGTGTGCAGGTGGAGCCGGTCGTAGTGCCCGCGCCACGAGCTGCCGACGGCGTCGCTGCGCTCGAGGACGACGCCGCGCAACCCCCGCCGGCGCAGGGCTGCCGCGGTGGCGAGGCCGGCGGGTCCGCCGCCGATGACGTACGCGTCGACGCGTGCACTGCGCTGGGTCACGCGCCCAAGGTAACCGCCCCGTGCCGCGGTGGCAGGGCAACAGCGCGCGGCGAGGCGCCGTCGCCCCCGGTGGGCGACGCCGGTCGGCGACGCCGGTCAGCGACGGCCGGCCGGCCGCCCGGTGGCCTCGCCCTCGGCGTGCTCGCCGACCCACTCGACGAGGGGCCGGACGGAGCGCCAGGCGGCCCGCACCTCGGTCAGGGCACGTGTCGTGCCGAGCCAGTCGGGGGCGCCGTAGTCGCGGGTCACCATGACCTCCTTGAGCCGGAGGATCTCGATGCGCGCGTGGTCGGCGGGGTAACCGCGGGGTGTCGTGCGCACCGCCTCCCCGCGCTGCTCGAAACCCTTGCGCGACAGGGACGTCAGGATCTTCTCTAGCTCGGCTCCGGACGCAGGGGCGTCGACCGCGGCCCGGAACCGCTTCGTCTGGTCGGGTCCGTGCGAGTGGAACCCGCCGCCGGCCAGCAGGCCGTCGGCGCTGACCTGGACGTAGTAGCCGACGGCCTTCTCGCTGCCGACGAGCGCGCCCTGGTGGGTCTTGTACGGCGACTTGTCGGCGCTGAACCGGACGTCGCGGTTGGGGCGGAAGAGCTTGGCCGGGCCGAACTCGTCCTCGAGGGCGTCGAGCAGGGCGAGCATCGGTCCGCGGACGGCGGACTCGTAGGTGGCCCGGTGGTCCTGCCAGTAGGTCCGTGAGTTGTCGGCCTCGAGCCCGGCGTAGAACTCGAGGGCGTCGGGCGGGAAACCGGTGAAGGGGTGGGGTTCCGCGGCGGGGCTCATGTCCCCAATCTGGCACCGGTGGCGGCGGCGCGCTCGCGAACCGGCCGTGTCGTCACGGCGGTCCCGTGAACCACGTCTCATCACCGAGGAGCCGGGTTGTTAGGTAAGCCTTACCTGTGCTTTGCTGAATTCCGGCACTTCGGTGTGACCTAAATCAGCACCGATGCCGTCCCGACCAGACGTCACCCAGGAAGAAGGACGCCGTGCTCGCCAGCAACGCGCTCATCGGGCTCCGCGAAGGCCTCGAGGCGGCCCTCGTCGTCGTCATCCTCGTCGCGTTCCTCGTCAAGTCGGGCCGCCGGTGGGCGCTGCGCCACGTGTGGACCGGAGTGGGCGTGGCCGTGGCCCTCTCGGTCGCGCTCGGCGCCCTCCTGACCTACGGCACGAGCCAGCTGTCCTTCGGGCAGCAGGAGCTCATCGGCGGGTCGGCCTCGATCCTGGCCGTCGTCTTCGTCACGGGCATGGTCTTCTGGATGCGCTCGGCCGCCAGGACCATCTCCGGCGAGCTCAAGGGCCGCCTCGACCGGGCCCTCGACCTCGGTCCGGCCGCCGTCGCCCTCGTCGCCTTCCTCGGCGTCGGCCGCGAGGGGCTCGAGACCGCCGTCTTCTTCTACGCCACGACCGAGGCGGCCGGGCGCGGCAACAGCCTGCCGCTGCTCGGCTGGGTCATCGGCCTCGCCGGCGCCGTCGTCCTCGGCTGGCTCATCTACCGCGGCGCGGTCCGCATCAACCTCGCCGCGTTCTTCCGCTACACCGGCATCCTGCTCGTCGTCGTGGCAGCCGGCATCCTCGCTTACGGCCTGCACGACCTCCAGGAGGCGGGCACCCTCCCCGGCCTCGACAGCCTCGCCTTCGACGTCAGCGCGGCCATCAGCCCCGACAGCTGGTACGGCGCCCTGCTCAAGGGCATCTTCAACTTCTCGCCGAACACCACCTGGCTGCAGGCGGTCGCCTGGGGCGGCTACGTCGCGGTCGTGCTCTCCCTCTTCCTGCGTCCCGTCCGGACGCCGCCGAAGCCCGCCGCCGCGGAGACGCCCCGCACGCGCATCGCCGCCTGACGCATCCGCCCGCCGTTCCACAGGAGAACCATGCCTCGCCCTGCCCTGCGCCTTGCGACGCTCGTCGCCCCCGCTGCTGTCGCCGCCTTGGCCCTGGCGGCCTGCTCCGGCTCCAGCGGCGGGAGCTCCGGCCCGACCACCGCGGGTTCGGGGCCCATCAGCGTCACCGCCACCGACACGGCGTGCCGGCTGAGCGCGACGACCGCGACAGCGGGCACGGTGACCTTCGACATCACGAACAGCGGCACGAAGGTCACCGAGTTCTACCTCTACGCCGCCGGCGACCGCATCGTCTCCGAGGTCGAGAACATCGCGCCGGGCCTGTCGCGGCAGCTCAAGGTCGAGATCACCGAGCCCGGCACCTTCACGACGGCGTGCAAGCCCGGCATGGTCGGCGACGGCATCCGCGGCACCTTCACCGTCACCGGCACGGCCACCGCGGGCAGCGCCGACGCCAAGGTGCGGACGGCCATCGCGGACTACCGGGCGTTCGTCGCGGGCGAGGCCGACGAGCTCGAGACGCGGACCGCGGCGTTCGTCGCCGCGGTCAAGGCCGGCGACGTCGAGAAGGCCAAGGACCTCTACCCCGAGGCCCGCCACCCCTGGGAGAGCATCGAGCCGGTCGCCGAGAGCTTCGGCGACCTCGACCCGAGGATCGACGGTCGCGAGGACGTCACCGCCGAGGGCATGGCCTTCACCGGTTACCACCGCCTCGAGAAGGACCTCTGGAAGGACGGCCTCCAGAAGGACTCCGGCGCCGTCGCCGACCGGCTGCTCGCCGACGTCAGGCAGATCGTCGCCAAGAGCAAGACCGTCGAGCCGACCGCGCTGTCCATCGCGAACGGGGCCAAGGCCTTGCTCGACGAGGTCGCCACCGGCAAGGTCACGGGCGAGGAGGAGCGGTACTCCCACACCGACCTCTGGGACTTCGACGGCAACCTCGAGGGCTCCGAGCAGGCCCTCGCGGCGCTCCGCCCGGTCATCACCGAGCGCGACCCCGCCCTGCACAAGGCCCTGGACGAGAAGTTCACCGCCCTTTCCACGATGTTGGACAGCCACCGCGCCAACGGTGCGTTCGTCAGCTACACCGCCCTGTCCGACGCCCAGGTCAAGGACCTCACCGTCGCGCTCGACGCGCTGAGCGAGCAGGTCGCGAAGGTGCCGGGCGTCGTGGAGGCGAAGTGACACCGGCTGTGACACCGGCTGCGTCGCCTCCCCCGACGCCGAGCCGCCGCCACGTCCTCGGCGCGACCGGCGTCGCGGCCGCCGGGGCCGTGGCCGGTGCCGTGGGCGGGGCGGGAGCCGGCTGGGCCGCGGGACGCTCGAGCGGCACCGACGCGTCGGACGCGTCAGGCGCGCCAGGAGCCTCGGGAGCAGGCGCGTCTGGCGCGGCCCTCGACGCCCCGGTTCCCTTCCGCGGCGCCCATCAAGCGGGCATCGTCACGCCGGCGCAGGACCGCCTGCACTTCGTCGCGCTCGACGTGGTGACCGACGACCGTGACGAGCTGGCCCGGATGCTCGAGGAGTGGACGAGGGCGGCCGAACGGATGACCGCCGGAGCCGAGGCCGCTCCCGGCGGGCTCGTCGGCGGCGGCCCGTACCGGCCGCCGGCCGACACCGGGGAGGCCTACGGGCTCGGCGCGTCGGGCCTGACCATCACCATCGGGTACGGGCCGTCGCTGTTCGACGACCGGTTCGGTCTCGCCGACCGCAAGCCGGACGCGCTGCGCGAGCTGCCACCGTTCCGGGGCGACGCGCTGGACCCGAACCGGTCCGGCGGCGACCTCTGCATCCAGGCCTGCGCGAACGACCCGCAGGTCGCCGTCCACGCGGTGCGCAACCTCGTGCGGCTGGGGTTCGGGGTCGTCTCGGTGCGCTGGTCCCAGCTCGGGTTCGGCCGCACGTCCTCGACGACGACGGCCCAGGCAACGCCCCGCAACCTGTTCGGCTTCAAGGACGGCACCGCCAACATCAAGGCCGAGGAGACGGACGCGCTCGCCGAGCACGTGTGGGTGGCGCCGGGTGACGAGGCCGGGACGGCCACCACGGGTGGAGCCTGGATGGCCGGCGGCAGCTACCTCGTCGCGCGCCGGATCCGGATGCACATCGAGGTCTGGGACCGCTCGACCCTCCAGGACCAGGAGGACACGATCGGCCGGGACAAGAAGGACGGGGCGCCGCTCGGCCAGAGCGGTGAGTTCAGCGAGCCCGACTTCACGCGCGCAGGCCCCGACGGCAGCCCCGCGATCCCCGTGGCGTCGCACGTGCGTCTGGCCCACCGGAGCAACCTCGGCGGCATCCGCATCCTGCGCCGGGGCTACACCTTCACCGACGGCACCGACGGCGTCGGCCACCTCGACGCCGGCCTGTTCTTCATCGCGTTCGTCCGCGACGTCCAGAAGCAGTTCGTCCCGATGCAGCGGGCGCTCGCGGCCGCGGACGCGCTCAACGAGTACATCGAGCACACCGGCTCGGCCGTGTTCGCGTGCCCGCCCGGTCTCGAGGACGGGCAGCACTGGGGCCAGACGCTCTTCGCCTGAGCGCCGCCGGGTGCGTCAGCCCCGGGACGCGTCACGCCCTGGGGCGCGTGGCGCTGGGCGCGGCCATCCACCGGGACGGGTCGCGCACGACGTCGTCGAGCACCCGCAGACCCGCGCCGGTGACGCCGGCGTCCGGGCCGGCGAGGGCGCGGCTGACCGCGACCTCGGTCCACCGGGCGGCGAGCACCCGGGCGGCGATCTGCTCGCGGATCCCGGCCTCGAGGTGCTCGAACAGGGCGCCGTACACCCCGCCGAGGACCACGTGCTCGACGTCGACGAGGTTGAGGGCGGTGGCGACCGCGACGCCGAGGGCCTCGGCGGCGGTGTCGAGGGCGCGGCGGACGCGGTTGCGGCGAGCGCCCGTCGACGCGGCCGCGGCGAGCTCGGCCACGGGGACGTCACGCGGCACGCCGGCGGCGTCCGCGATGGCGTCGCGGCCGGCGAAGGTCTCGAGGCACCCGGTGGCGCCGCACGCGCAGCGGGGTCCCGCCCGGTCGATGACGGCGTGCCCGATCTCGCCGGACCAGCCACCCCGACCGGCGGACACCTCACCGTCGACGACGATCGCCCCACCGATGCCGACCTCGCCGGCCACGTAGAGGAAGGACTGGGCCGAGCGTGGTGTCCCCTCGCGGTGGGCGCGGGCGTGCACCTCGGCGCGGGCCGACAGGTCGGCGTCGTTGCCGACCCGGACGTCGATGCCGGAGAGGGCGTCGTCCGCGGCGAGGAGGGCGGCGAGGTCGACGTCCCGCCAGCCGAGGTTGGGCGCGAGGCGCACGAGCCCCCGGTCGAGCAGGGCCGGCACGGAGACGCACGCGCCGGCCACCGGCCCGGCCGGTGCGACGGATCCCGTGCCGCGCGCGGGCGGCCCGCCGTCGAGGCCCTCGACGATGGGCGCGGCGAGGCGCGCCAGCTGGAGGGCGACCTGTCGCGGGTCGCTGGCGCGGTAGTCACCGGGGCGGTGGGCCTCGGCGACGGCGGCCCCGGTGAGGTCGGTGGCGCGCACGGCCAGGTGGTCGACCTGCACCTCGAGGCCCAGGCCGAGCACGGCGTGCGTGCCCGGACCGAGCAGCGTGCCCGGCCGCCCGGCCCGTCCGAGCGACTCCTGCTCGAGCTCGACGACCAGCCCCGACTCGATGAGACGGTCGACGAGGTCGGAGGCCGTCGCGCGGGTCACGCCGAGCGTCGTCGCGATGCGGGCGCGCGTCGGTGGGTGGGGAGCCTCGACGACGGCGCGCAGCACCTCGGACAGGTTGTGCGCGCGCAGCGTGCCCTGCTGGACGGCGCCGCGTCGGACGCGGTCGGCCATCCCGCCCGGTGGGCGCAGGGGCCCCTGTCCCGTCGTCGCGCCGGTGGTCACCCGTTGACCCTACCGCCCTCGTGCCAATATGTTTGTTCATCATACAAATCGCGGCCGACGATGCCGCCTGCTCAGGAGGAGCCTCATGGTCCGCACCCCGACCCCCGACGACCGGTTCTCGTTCGGCCTCTGGACCGTGGGTTGGGAGGCGCGCGACCAGTTCGGCGACGCGTCGCGCCCGCACCTGGACCCCCTCGAGTCGTGCCGGCGTCTCGCCGACCTCGGCGCCTGGGGCGTGACGTTCCACGACGACGACCTCGTGCCGTTCGGCAGCAGCGACGCCGAGCGCGACCGCATCGTCGCCGACTTCCGCAAGACGCTCGACGCGACCGGCCTCGTCTGCGAGATGGTCACGACGAACACGTTCAGCCACCCGGTGTTCAAGGACGGCGCCTTCACGTCGAACAACCGCGACGTGCGCAGGTACGGGCTGCGCAAGGTGGTCCGCAACGTCGACCTCGCGGCCGAGCTCGGGGCGCAGACGTTCGTCATGTGGGGTGGCCGTGAGGGCGCCGAGTACGACGGCGCCAAGGACCTCAACGCCGCGCTCGACCGGTACCGCGAGGGCATCGACACGGTCGCGGCCTACATCAAGGAGCAGGGCTACGACCTGCGGATCGCCTTGGAGCCCAAGCCGAACGAGCCGCGTGGCGACATCATCCTGCCCACGGTCGGGCACGCCCTCGGCTTCATCGCCCAGCTCGAGCACGGCGACATCGTCGGCCTCAACCCGGAGGTCGGGCACGAGCAGATGGCGGGCCTGAACTACACGGCCGGCATCGCGCAGGCGCTCTGGGCCGGCAAGCTGTTCCACATCGACCTCAACGGCCAGCGCTCGATCAAGTACGACCAGGACCTCGTCTTCGGCCACGGCGACCTGCTGTCGGCGTTCTTCACGGTCGACCTGCTCGAGAACGGCTTCCCGGGCGGCGGGCCGCGCTACGACGGGCCGCGCCACTTCGACTACAAGCCCTCGCGCACCGAGGACGTCGACGGCGTCTGGGCCTCGGCCGCGGCCAACATGAGCACGTACATCCTGCTCGCCGAGCGCGCGGCGGCCTACCGGGCCGACCCGGAGGTCCAGGCGGCCTTCGCCGCGAGCCGGGTCCTCGAGCTGGCCGAGCCCACGTTGTCCGAAGGGGAGACGCTCGCCGACCTGCTCGCCGACCGGTCGGCCTACGAGGACGTCGACGCCGACGCGCTGGCCGCGGCAGGGTACGCGTTCGTCGCACTCAACCAGCTGGCCGTGGAGCACGCCCTCGGCGCCCGCTGAAGCCTGACCGGCCAGTCGGTGGACTGGGACACCGACCACGGTCGCGACCAGGTACGCGCTGGCTGGAACCCCTTCGGCGAGCGGCCGGCCCGGTTCCCCCATCTCCCTCACGCAGTGCCCCGTTTTCCGGGGCAGTGCGTGAGGGATACGGCGAGAGGATCGTGGCGCCCGGCTGCTGCCCCGCTTTCCGGGGCAGTGCGTGAGGGAGACGGCGAGAGGACCGTGGCACCCCGCCGCTGCCCCGCTTTCCGGGGCAGCTCGTGAGGGAGGGGGGTGGACGGCGGCTTGCCCTCAGGTCAGGCTGACGCGCACCGTCAGAGCCGCCGGACGGATCCGGGCGAACACCTCGTTCGCCTCACCGATGACGTCGCCGTCGACCTGGACGGCGATCGGTCGGTCGGCGCGCACCCGGATCTCCTGGCACACCTTGTGGTCGAGCGTCGAGTGGCCCTTGCGCCGGCGGGTCACGACCCGCGTCGCGACCGGCACCCAGCCGACGACACCCCGGGGCGAGGCGATGACGGTGTCGAGGTGCCCGTCGTCGACGCGGGCGTTCGGCATGAGCACCAAGCCGCCGAGCAACCGCCCGCAGTTGCCGATCACCACCATCCGCGCACGGCGGCGGAACTCGAGCTCGTCGTCGATCTTGAGGCGCACGCGGAACTCCGGGGACACGAGCGACCTGAGGCCCGACACCATGTACGCCGGCCAGCCGACCTTCTTCTTGAGGTTCTCGTTCGTGGCCGCCATGATCTCGGCGTCCATCCCCAGGCCGCTCATGACGAGGAAGTGGTGGACCGGGCGCGGGTCGTCGGGCTCGGCATCACCGGGCGCGGTCGGGTCGGGCGCCGCGCCGACGAGCAGCTCGCCGACGTCGATGCGCCGGTTGCGGCCGCTCAGCGCCACCTCGAGGGCGTTCTCGAGCGCCACGGGGAGGTCGAGGTTGCGGGCCAGGAGGTTCCCGGTCCCGGCGGGCAGGATGCCGAGCGGCGTCTCGGTGCCGAGGAGCGCGTGGGCGACGTTGCGCACCGTGCCGTCGCCGCCCAGGCTGCACACGAGGTCGACGCCGTCACGGACCGCCCGCGCGGCCTGGCCGGCGCCCGGGTCCTCGACGGTGGTCTCGTAGAAGAGCGGGTCGCCCCACCCGTTCGCGTGGCACGTCGCGACGATGCGCTCGCGGATCGCCGGCAGGTCGGTGAACTTCGTCGGGTTGACGACGACCGCCGCTCGCCGCAGCGGCGTGGCGGCCCCGTCGTCGCCGGAGCGGAAGTGGTCGCGCGGTGGGCGCGGTCGGCGTCGCAGCGTCCCCGTGGCGTCCGGCGCGACCCGCGTGAGGACCACGCCGCCGACGACCAGGGCCAGAACCACGACCCCGGCGACGATCCACGGCAGGTAGTCCCTCAGCACCAGAGCACGGTATCGCCCGGTTCCCGTCCGTCCGGAATCCGGTCGGTCGTCGGACGACGTGAGCCGGTGCGGCCCGACGGCCCTAGGCTGACCCGCATGAGCGAGCCGACGGGCCCCGGTGCCCTGCGCGTCGAGGATCCCGGTCCCGCGACCCCCGACACCGCCGACTGGACGTGGGTGCTGCGCCAGCCGTGCCCGGACTGCGGCTTCGACCCGTCGCGGCTCGAGCCGACGGCCGTGCCGGCGCTGCTGCGTGACGCAGCCGGCCGGTTCACCGCGGCGCTCGGCCGCCCGGACGCGCGGACGCGTCCGGGGCAGGGCGTGTGGTCGCCGGTCGAGTACACGTGCCACGTTCGCGACG
The DNA here is from genome assembly GCF_056755315.1 of Monashia sp. HAY1-2A. Lineage (NCBI taxonomy): Bacteria > Bacillati > Actinomycetota > Actinomycetes > Micrococcales > Intrasporangiaceae > Intrasporangium > Monashia sp. HAY1-2A. The sequence goes on along the minus strand of NZ_JBNDHY010000057.1, from coordinate 12,015 downwards.
TCTGTGACGTCATGGCCGGCCGGCTCGAGCAGATCCTCGACGGCGGCGGACAGGTCGTCCGGTTCGCCGACTGGGACCAGGACGCGACCGCCCTCGCGAAGGAGTACTGGCGCACGGACGGCGACGTGCTGCGCGGTGAGCTGCACGACGCGTTCGAGGCGGCGGCCGCCACCTTCCAGCGCCCGGTCGGGAACGAGTGGGGCTGGCCGGCGCTGCGCAGCAACGGGTCGGAGTTCACGGCGGGCACGCTGGCCGTGTACTTCGCGCACGACATCCGCCACCACCTGTGGGACGTGAAGGCGTGACGCTCCCCATCGAGGTGCGCCTCGCGCTGCCGGCCGCGCGAACCCCTGACCCGCACGACGCTCCGGCCATCCGCTGGGGCGTCCTTGCGCCGGGCGGCATCGCGCACTCGTTCGCCGAGGCCGTCGCCGTCGGAACCGCCTCCGAGGTCGTGGCCGTCGGGTCGCGCAGCCACGTCCGCGCGCAGGAGTTCGCCGACGAGTACGGCATCCCCCGGGCCCACGGCAGCTACGAGGACCTCGTCGCCGACCCCGAGGTCGACGCCGTGTACGTCGCGTCACCCCACTCCGAGCACCGTGCGCACGCCCTCCTCGCCATCGAGGCCGGCAAGCCCGTCCTCGTCGAGAAGGCCTTCACCCGCAGCGCGGCCGAGGCCCGCGAGGTGCTCGACGCCGCGGCCGCGCGCGACCTGCTCGTCGTCGAGGCGATGTGGAGCCGGTTCCTGCCGCAGTACGACGTCGTGCGGCACGTCGTCGAGTCGGGCCTCATCGGCGAGGTCGTCACGGTCTTCGCCGACCACGGGCAGCGGCTCTACCCCGACGGCCCCGAGCGTCTGGCCCAGCCCGAGCTCGCCGGTGGGGCCCTGCTCGACCTCGGCGTCTATCCCGTGTCCTTCGCCGACCTCGTCCTCGGCCCACCCGCATCGGTGCAGGCGAAGGGGACGCTGACCGACGTCGGCGTCGACGCCACGACCACGGTCACCGTCGCCAACGCGGCCGGTGCCCACGGCGTCCTGTCGTGCACCATGGCCGGTGTCACGCCGTGCACCGCCGTCGTCGCCGGCACCGCCGCGCGCCTCGAGCTCACCGGCACCTTCTACGGCGCAGGCTCGACGCTGCGCCTCGTCGGCCTCGACAACGAGGTGCTCGACGAGCGTCCCGGCGGCCTGCCGGAGGACGTCCGCGGGTTCTCCTACGAGGCAGCCGAGTTCGCCCGGTGCCTCGCCGCCGGCGAGCGCGAGTCGCCCCTCATGCCGCACGCGACGACGCTGCGGGTCATGGAGACGATGGACGAGGTGCGCCGCCAGGTCGGGGTGGTCTACCCCGGCGAGTGAGCGTCCGGCGCCGACGCCGCCCGTGATGCAACCGTCCGGCTCCCGGAGGAGTCATACTGCGGTCCTCACTGGCTCGAGCACACAGGGGTGCGCATGCTCACCGACGACTTCGTCCCGTTCGACCCGGCGATGGCCGGTCCGCCGAGCGGCTTCCTCCTCTTCTTCGGCCTCGTCGCGACGCTCGTCGTCGCGGGAGTCGTCTACACGCTCGTCAAGGGCGTCGCGCAGTGGCGTACCGACCAGGCCGCGCCGCTGCGCAGCGTCGATGCCCTCGTCGTGTCCAGGCGTACCGACGTGCGCCGGCGGTCCGGCTCCGCCGCGCTGCCCGGTGCCGATGCGAGCGGACCGGCGAGCATCGCCGGGCCGGCCAGCACCAGCACGACGTACTTCGTGACCTTCGAGGAGGACTCGGGGCAGCGGCGCGAGCTGCAGGTGAGCGGGCGCGACTACGGGCAGCTCGCCGAGGGCGACCGCGGACACCTCATCCACCAGGGGAGGCGCTACAAGGGCTTCACCCGGGCGACCGCCGGCTGAGCCGGAGACAGGTCAGGCGCCGTAGTCGTTCGGGCTGCGCCACGGGCGCTCGAACGGCAGCCGCCACGTGAACGGCGCGACGAGCTGGTGGATCTGGTTCGGGCCCCACGTGCCCGGCTGGTACGGCCGCACGGTCGGCGGGTTGTCGAGCAGCGGCTGGCTCACCTCCCACAGCCGCTCGATGCCCTCGGCCGAGGTGAAGAGCGTCCGGTCGCCCCGCGCCGCGTCGTAGATCAGCCGCTCGTACGCCTCGAGCACGGCGCCCGCCCAGTTGGTCTCCTGCACGGAGAACTGCATCGACAGCTTGTCGAGCTTCATGCCCGGTCCGGGTCGCTTGCCGTAGAACGACAGCGACATCCGAGACTTGTCGGCGAGGTCGAAGGTCAGGTGGTCCGGGCCGTTGTCGCCGACGCCCGAACCGGCCGGGAACATCGAGCGCGGCGGCTCCTTGAAGGCGATGGAGATGATGCGGGCGCCCTCGGCGAGACGCTTGCCGGTGCGTAGGAAGAAGGGGACGCCGGCCCAGCGCCAGTTGTCGACGTGGCACTTGAGCGCCACGAACGTCTCGGTGTCGCTGTCGGAGCGGACGCCGGGCTCGTCGCGGTAGCCGACGTACTGGCCACGGACGACGTCGTGCGGGTCGATGGGGGCCATCGACCGGAAGACCTTGTTCTTCTCCTCGCTGATCGCATGGGGCTCCAGGGACGTGGGCGGCTCCATGGCCGTGAACGCGAGCACCTGGAACAGGTGCGTCACGACCATGTCGCGGTAGGCGCCGGTGCCCTCGTAGAAGTCGGCCCGTTGGGCCAGGCCCAGCGTCTCGGGCACGTCGATCTGGATGTGGTCGATGTGGTTGCGGTGCCAGATCGGCTCGAAGAGGCCGTTGGCGAACCGGAACGCGAGGATGTTCTGGGCCGCCTCCTTGCCGAGGAAGTGGTCGATGCGGAAGATCTGCTCCTCGGCGAAGACCTCGTGCAGCTCGGCGTTGAGGGCGCGGGCGCTGGCCAGGTCCGTCCCGAACGGCTTCTCCATGATGATCCGGCTGCGCTCGACCAGCTTGGCCTCCTCGAGCTGGCGCACCACCGCGAGGGCGGCCTTCGGCGGCACGGACAGGTAGTGCAGGCGCCACGCCTCGGGCCCGAGGATCTGCTCCGACTCGTCCACCGCGTCCCGGATCCCCTGCGGCCCAGCCGAACCCGGCACCCAGTGGATGCGGTCGGCGAACTCGCGCAGGTCGTCGTCCGTGACGTCGTGGCTCGAGTGCTCGCGGATCGAGGCGAACACGAGGTCGAGGAACTCGTCGCGGGTCAGGTTCTCGAGGCTCGTGGCGACGACGCGCAGGCCCTCGAGCAGCTGGCTCTCGTGCAGGTGGAGCAGGCCCGGGAGCAGCTTGCGCTTGGCGAGGTCACCGGTGGCGCCGAACAGGACGACGGTCGTGGCAGGCATGACCCCAGCGTCGCGCACCTCGGCCCGAATGGGGAGGGGTCCGCGACACCTGCGGCGCGGCGCAGCCTCAGAGGGCCTCGACGCGGACCCGGCCGGCCTCGAGGTGCCAGCGGTGCGTCAGCCCGATGGCCTCGAGCAGCGACACGTCGTGGCTGACGACGAGAACCGTCCCGTCGTAGGCCGCGACGGCCGCCTCCAGCTGCTCGATCGCCGGGACGTCGAGGTGGTTGGTGGGCTCGTCGAGGACGAGGACGTTGACCTCACGGCCCTGGAAGAGCGCCATGAGCGCCCGGGTCCGCTCACCCATCGACAGGCTTCGCGCCGGGCGCCCGACGTGCTCGGCGCCGAGTCCGAACTTGGCCAGCAGGGTCCGCACGTCGCCGGCCGGCCACTCCCGGCCCGTCCGCGCGTGGGGGCCGAGCTCGCGACGCACGACGTCGAGGACCGTCGCGTCGGTGTCGAGCAGGCGGCGTCGCTGGTCGAGCACCCCGACGGACACGCGGGTGCCCGATGCGCGGCGACCGGAGGCGAGCGGCAGGTCGCCGAGGAGCGCGCCGAGCAGCGTCGTCTTGCCGCTGCCGTTGTCGCCGACGAGGGCGATCCGGTCCCCGCGGCCGACGACGAGCGACACCGGGCCGAGCCGGAACCCGTGCCGCTCGACGACCGCGTCCGACAACGTCGCGACGACGTCGGCCGACGGCCTCCCCGGCGTGATCGAGTACCGCAGCTGCCACTCCTTGCGCGGCTGGTCGACGACGGCGAGCCGGTCCGCGGCCCGCTCGAGGCGGGCGCCCTTGGCACCCTGCCGGTCCGCGCGGGCCCGGTGCTTCTCGCGGATGTGCTTGTCGGGCTCCTTCGTCGCCTTCGGCCCGGTGCGCCCCCGGACCGCCCAGTCGGCCCGTTGGCGGGCCTGGCCGAGCAGCGCCTCCCGCTCGGCGGTGTAGCCCTCCCAGGCGTCCCACGCCTGGGCGCGGGCCAGCTCGCGCTGCTCCACGTAGGCGCTCCAGCCGCCCGAGTAGCGGGCGACCTTCTGCTGCGCCAGGTCGAGCTCGAGGACGTCGGTCGCGACCGCGTCGAGGAACGTCCGGTCGTGGCTCGCGACGAGCACCGGGCCCTCGTGCGACCGGACGAAGTCGACCATGAGGTCCAGGCCCCGCGCGTCGAGGTCGTTGGTCGGCTCGTCGAGCAGCAGCACGTCGTACTGGCTCAGCAGGACGGCGACGAGGCTCGCCCGCGCCGCCTGTCCGCCCGAGAGCGTGCCGAGCGGACGCGACGCGTCGACGTCGAGCCCCACGCGTGCCGACACCTCCGGCAGGCGCTCGTCCAGGTCGGCCGCACCGAGCGCGAGCCACCGCTCGAGCGCCACGGCGTAGCGGTCCTCCGCGCCGGGGCACGCCTCGGCCAGCGCGGCCGAGGCCGCCTCGAGCTCGGCGTCGGCTGCGGCGACGCCGGTGCGCCGGCGCGCGTACGCGAGCAGGGACTCCTGCGCGTCGGGCAACGCCTGCGGGAGCCAGGCGACCGTCGCGTCGGCAGGTGCGAGACGCACCGCGCCGCGCTCGACGGGCAGCTCGCCCGCGAGGGTGCGCATCAGCGTCGACTTGCCGGACCCGTTGGGGCCGACGACGGCGGTGACGTCGCCGTCGGACACGACCAGGCCCAGGCCCGAGAAGAGGACGCGAGCGCCGAAGGCGACGTCGAGGTCGGTGACGGTGAGGGTGGTGGACATGGCGTGGTCCTTGATGGTCGGCAGGGCCCCGCGGCGTGACCTCGTCCGGTGGCGGACGGTCACGGCGCGGGCGGGCTCGAGGCATCAGGAGATCCACACGAGGCGAGACCCTAGAGCTGTCGCCGGCGACGCGTCCACCGCATTTCCGGACCGCCGGCGCGGCCCGCCGGCGCCGCCCGCCGGAGAGGCCGCTCGCCCGGTCCGACCCTGACTCGGGTCAGGGTCGGCTACGACCTGGGTAGGGGTCGGAATCAGGCTCATGACGGATGCGCGAGGCCCCGCGTCACCGACAGGGTGTGGCCCATGATCACAGTCGAACGACTCACCAAGCGGTACGGCGCCTTCACGGCCGTCGACGACATCTCGTTCGAGGTCAAGCCCGGTCTCGTCACCGGCTTCCTCGGACCGAACGGCGCCGGCAAGACGACCGCGATGCGCGTCATGTCCGGCCTCACCCCGGCGACCTCCGGGCGGGCCACGGTGCTCGGCCGGCCGTACGGCGCCCTGCCGAACCCGGGCCGCCACGTCGGCCTGCTCCTCGACGCGTCGGCGCAGCACGCCGGACGCACCGGCCGGGAGGTGCTGACGCTCGGGGCGATCCTCATGGGTGTCGGCCGTGGCCGCGTCGACGAGATGGTCGAGCTCGTCGGCCTCACCGACAAGGAGGCGAACCGGCGGGTCCGCAACTACTCCCTCGGCATGCGCCAGCGCCTCGGCATCGCCCACGCGCTCCTCGGCGACCCCGAGGTGCTCATCCTCGACGAGCCGGCCAACGGCCTCGACCCGGCCGGCATCCGGTGGATGCGCGACCTGCTGCGCGGCTACGCCAACGAGGGCGGCACGGTACTGCTGTCCTCGCACCTGCTGGGCGAGATCGAGCGCGTCGCCGACGAGATCGTCGTCATCGGCCACGGTCGCATCATGGCGCAGGGCACCAAGGACGAGCTGCTCGCCGGCGCGGGCACGCACGTGCGCTCGACCGACGACGACGCGCTCCTCGCGGCGCTCACGGCCGAGTCGGTCGCCGCGCACCGCACCCCGACCGGCGGGCTGCAGGTCGAGGCCGAGCCGCTCGTGGTGGGACGCGTCGCCGCCGCCCACCAGGTCGTCCTGACCGAGCTGCGCGGTGGCGACAGCAGGGGCCTCGAGGAGATGTTCCTCGACCTCACGGCCGACGCCGCCCGAGAGGAGGTGGCGGCATGACCACCACTCCCACCACCACGAACGCGCCTGCAGCACAGGCGTCCCCGAAGCACGTCGAGTCGGCGCTGCCCAGCAGGGCGACCATGCCGGCCCGTATCGGCGGCGAGCGGCCCACGACCGGGGTGCCCTTCACCCGCCTCCTGCACGTCGAGCTGCGCAAGATGCTCGACACCCGCGCAGGACGCTGGCTGCTCATCGGCATCGGCGCGATCATCGCCGTCGCCCTGACGATCATGTTCTTCAACGAGGGCGGCCAGCACGCCTTCGGTGAGTACCTCCAGGCCACGACGATGCCGATGGCCCTCATCCTGCCCGTCGTCGGCATCCTCGCCGTGACGGCGGAGTGGAGCCAACGCACCGGGCTCGTCACGTTCGGTCTCGAGCCGCGGCGCATCCGGGTCGCGTGGGCCAAGCTCCTCAGCGCCCTGGTCGTCGGCGCGGCCGCCTTCGCCCTGTCGCTCGCCCTCGCCGGCGTCGCGCACCAGGCCGCCATCACCTTCCGCGACATCGACCCCGACTGGTCCATCGGCGGGCTCGTCCTCCTCGGGGCCGCGGGCTACGTGCTGCTCGGTGTCGCGCAGGGCGTCGGCTTCGGCATGCTCTTCAAGAACACCCCGGCTGCCGTCGTCGTCTTCTTCGTCCTGCCGACCGCGTGGTCGATCCTCGGCTCGATGGTCTCGTGGCTGCGGTCGGCCGCGGAGTGGCTCGACCTGAACCAGACGATGCAGCCGCTCTTCGAGGGCTCCCTCACCGGTTCCCAGTGGGCCCACCTCGGCGCGTCGGTCGGCCTGTGGGTCGTCGCACCGCTCGCCGTCGGCATCTGGCGCCTGACCCGCGCCGAGGTCAAGTAGCCCACGGCGGACCCGTCGGAGGACCGCGTCCCGCAACCCCTCGAGACGAGCGGCCGGTGTCCGTCGAGGACACCGGCCGCTCGACGCGTCGGGTCGCCGTCGCGCCCCGTCCGGAACTCGGTCGAGGGCGGCCTGCGGGCGCCGTTAGGCTGGCGCGCGTGATCGACATCAAGCTCGTGCGCGACGAACCGGACCGGGTCCGCGCCTCGCAACAGGCCCGTGGAGAGGACCCGGGGATCGTCGATGCGATCCTCGCCGCCGACGAGCGCCGTCGATCGTCCCTCACCGACTTCGAGCGCCTCCGCGCCGAGCAGAAGACGGTCAGCAAGGCCGTCGGTGCCGCCATGGGCGCGTTCCAGAAGGCGCGGAAGGCCGGGGACGCCGACGCGGAGCAGCTCGAGAGGAAGGCCCACGAGGCGCGCGCGCACGCCGCGACGCTGAGCGACCGGGTCAAGGGCCTCGAGGAGGAGGCCGACGCCGCCGGCGCCGAGCTCGACCGGCTGCTCCGACGCGTCGGCAACGTCATCATCGAGGGCGTGCCCACCGGCGGCGAGGACGACTACGTCGTGCTCGAGACCGTCGGCACGCCGCGCGACTTCGCGGCCGAGGGCTTCGAGCCGCTGGACCACCTCGCCCTCGGCGAGCGGCTCGGCGCCATCGACATGGAGCGCGGCGCCAAGGTCGGCGGCGCGCGCTTCTACTACCTGACCGGCGTCGGGGCCCAGCTCGAGCTGGCGCTGCTCAACATGGCCATCGCGCAGGCGACCGCGACGGGGTTCACGCCGATGATCACCCCGACGCTCGCGCGGCCGGAGATCATGGTCGGCGCCGGCTTCATGGACGCCCACGCCGAGGAGGTCTACCGGCTGGAGGCCGACGACCTCTACCTGACCGGCACCTCGGAGGTGGCCCTCGCCGGCTACCACGCCGACGAGATCATCGACCTGTCGGGCGGGCCGAAGCGCTACGCCGGCTGGTCGGCCTGCTATCGGCGCGAGGCCGGCTCGCACGGCAAGGACACCCGCGGCATCATCCGCGTGCACCAGTTCCACAAGGTCGAGATGTTCAGCTACTGCCGCGTCGAGGACGCCGAGGCCGAGCACCAGCGCCTCCTCGACTGGGAGCGCGAGATGCTCGCCAAGGTCGAGGTGCCCTACCGCATCATCGACACGGCGGCCGGTGACCTCGGCAGCCCGGCCGCGCGCAAGTTCGACTGCGAGGCATGGGTGCCGACGCAGGGCCGCTACCGCGAGCTGACCTCGACGTCGAACTGCACCACGTACCAGGCGCGCCGGCTGGGAACCCGCGAACGCGACCCGAACGGCCCGGGCACGCGCGCCGTGGCGACGCTCAACGGCACGCTCGGCACGACCCGCTGGCTCGTCGCCATCCTCGAGAACCACCAGCAGGCCGACGGCTCGGTCGTGGTGCCCGAGGCACTGCGTCCCTTCGTCGGTCTCGACGTCCTCAAGCCGCTGTCCTGACCCGATGGGCGGACCGGTCGCCGGTCGTCGAGCCCGCGACCTCGTGGCCGAGCCTCGCGACCTGACGCCCCGGGCCGGGTCCTACGCCTGGGGCGGGGGCGTAGGGGCCTCCGTCGGGTCGCCCTCGGCGAGGCGGTCCCGGTACCAGGCCAGCTTCCCCTCGACGCGTCGCAGGTTGGACTCCAGCTCGCGGATCCGGCGAACGACGTCGGCCCGGTGCTCCTCGAGCAGCTCGATGCGCGCGCCGACGGTGGCGTCGTCGTCCTCGCCGACGAGAGTGGCGAACTCGCGCATCCGCCGGATCGGCATGCCCGACTCGCGCAGGCAGGTGAGGACGCCGATCCAGTCCAGGTCGGAGTCGAAGTAGCGGCGGTGGCCGCTCGGGGTCCGCTCGGTGCGAAGCAGGTCCTCGCGCTCGTAGTACCGGAGGGTGTCGATGCTGACCCCTGCCGCTCGTGCAGCCTCTCCCACGCGGAGACCGGCGGCGTCGCCTGTCGTCGTCATCGCTCCACCGTAGAGGCACCGAGCGTGGGATCGGTGTCCGAAAGGGCTTGATCTGGTGCGCGCTCCAGGATCTAGCGTCGCGGTCATGACGACATCGGAGAGCACCATCACCACCCGACGGACCCTCGGCCGCAGCGGGATCGAGGTCAGTGCCCTCGGTGTGGGCTGCTGGGCCATCGGTGGCCCGTGGACCATGGGCGGACAGCAGGCCGGCTGGGGCGAGGTCGACGACGCGGAGTCGGTCCGCGCGCTCCATGCGGCGATGGCCGGTGGCGTCACCTTCTTCGACACGGCCGCCAACTACGGGGCCGGCCACAGTGAGGTCGTGCTGGGGAGGGCCGTCGCCGACCGGCGCTCGGATGTCGTGATCGCCACGAAGTTCGGCTACGTCGTGGACGAGGCGGCCAAGAGCGTCAGCGGCGTCGACGTCACGCCGGACGCGGTGCGCCGGTCGTGCGCCGAGAGCCTGCGGCGCCTCGGCACCGACTGGATCGACGTGCTGCTGCTCCACGTCGGTGACCTCGAACCGGCGCGGGGCGAGGACGTGCGGGCCGTGCTCGACTCCCTCGTCGACGAGGGCACGATCCGGGCGTACGGCTGGAGCACCGACGACGTGGAGCGTGCCCGGGTCTTCGCGCAGGGCCCGCACTGCACGGCCGTCGAGCACCAGCTCAACGTGCTCGAGGACAACCCGGCCATGCTCGACCTCTGCGAGACCGAGAACCTCGCGAGCATCAACCGCGGTCCCCTCGGGATGGGCGTGCTCACCGGGGCCTACGACGGTGGGGCCACGCTGTCCGCCACCGACGTCCGCGCCACGGGTGCGGCCTGGATGGCGTACTTCATCGACGGCAGGCCCAACCCGGAGTGGCTCGCCCGCGCGGCCGCGATCCGCGAGGTCATCACCTCGGGCGGGCGCACGCCCGCCCAGGGGGCGCTGGCCTGGCTATGGGGACGCAGCGCGGCCACCGTCCCGATCCCCGGGGTCCGCACCGTGGCACAGGCCGAGGCGAACGCCGGCGCGCTCTCGCACGGCCCCCTGACCCCGGCCGAGATGGCCGAGATGGCGCGACTGCTCGCCTGACGGCTGTACCGGCGCGAGCCCGAGTGGGTGCTCGCCGCAGCCCCGGAAGGGCGGGCGCGAGCGAGGCCTTCACGGCGTTCCCCGGACCCGTGCCGGTGGGATGGAACCCCCGGCTGGCGGTGACGGCCCGCCGCTCGGATCGGGCGGCGGGGTAGCCGTTTTGGCGGTCTGGCCCATCACCTGTACTGTTCTCTTCGTCAGCCCGACAGGGAGCAACGGACGCCACGGCGATCGACTTGGTCGAGAGCGAAGTTGGCCGGTCCCTCGGGTGACGTCTCACCTCCGTCACGGAGCCCCGAACAGGGTCTCGACGGGGCTCTGACCCGCCCGACCGGGTGGCCGTGACAGCGTCACGGACACCCTCGAGGATGGGGTAGAGTGGTGAAGCCCGCCGAGTCCGGCGGATCGATCCGGTCGCTCCTCAGAGCGGGTCACGGATGCGATCCGACCAGGTGCGACGGGCAGCATGAAACGGAATCCCCGGAGGCCGGGCCTGCGTGTGTGGGTGTGGTTGATGGTGTGTGTCTGATTCTTGAGAACTCAACAGCGTGTCAAAAATCGATGCCTATTTACCTCGTCTCGAGGGGCTGGCGTGTGCTTGTGACTGTTGTGGTCGTGGGTGGCTGGTTCCTTGGATGAAGAAAATTTCTTTGGTTGACAACGACGATCAGTATTTGTGCTGGTTGTTCGGCTCAGCCTGGATCAGTTTGGCCCTTCGTGGGTTTGTTTGAACATCAACGGAGAGTTTGATCCTGGCTCAGGACGAACGCTGGCGGCGTGCTTAACACATGCAAGTCGAACGGTGACGGTCAAGCTTGCTTGGCCTGATCAGTGGCGAACGGGTGAGTAACACGTGAGTAACCTGCCCCAGACTCTGGGATAACCCCGGGAAACCGGAGCTAATACCGGATATGACACGGAGAGGCATCTCTACCGTGTGGAAAGTTTTTCGGTCTGGGATGGGCTCGCGGCCTATCAGCTTGTTGGTGAGGTAGTGGCTCACCAAGGCGACGACGGGTAGCCGGCCTGAGAGGGCGACCGGCCACACTGGGACTGAGACACGGCCCAGACTCCTACGGGAGGCAGCAGTGGGGAATATTGCACAATGGGCGGAAGCCTGATGCAGCGACGCCGCGTGAGGGATGACGGCCTTCGGGTTGTAAACCTCTTTCAGCAGGGAAGAAGCGGAAGTGACGGTACCTGCAGAAGAAGCACCGGCTAACTACGTGCCAGCAGCCGCGGTAATACGTAGGGTGCGAGCGTTGTCCGGAATTATTGGGCGTAAAGAGCTTGTAGGCGGTTTGTCGCGTCTGCTGTGAAAATCCGGGGCTCAACCCCGGACTTGCAGTGGGTACGGGCAGGCTAGAGTGTGGTAGGGGAGACTGGAATTCCTGGTGTAGCGGTGGAATGCGCAGATATCAGGAGGAACACCGATGGCGAAGGCAGGTCTCTGGGCCACTACTGACGCTGAGAAGCGAAAGCATGGGGAGCGAACAGGATTAGATACCCTGGTAGTCCATGCCGTAAACGTTGGGCGCTAGGTGTGGGACCCATTCCACGGGTTCCGTGCCGCAGCTAACGCATTAAGCGCCCCGCCTGGGGAGTACGGCCGCAAGGCTAAAACTCAAAGGAATTGACGGGGGCCCGCACAAGCGGCGGAGCATGCGGATTAATTCGATGCAACGCGAAGAACCTTACCAAGGCTTGACATACACCGGAATCACTCAGAGATGGGTGCGTCTTCGGACTGGTGTACAGGTGGTGCATGGTTGTCGTCAGCTCGTGTCGTGAGATGTTGGGTTAAGTCCCGCAACGAGCGCAACCCT